>CAYQMB010000011.1:0-45439 GCA_964418565.1 uncultured Bacteroidales bacterium
CCCAATGCAGGTTTAGCATCTTTGTAGGCATCGGATTCACTGATTTTGTGCAAGGTGGCAAATCCGCTCATGCACAGGCGCCATGGACGCAGACCCGCATCCCCTGAAGGTTGCGCATATTGTATCGGCTGAAAGGCATAGCCACTGCCAATTCCAAACACGGGATAATTCAGGCCTTTGTTTGGCTCACTGATACCGATATTTGAAATGTGATTGTATTTTGCATAAGCCGTTATGTACCATTTTTCGGATATATGCCGTGTAAGTAAAACATCAAAATGCGTTAAAAAACTCAGAGGGGAGCTGATAAAGAGATTGCGCGGATTTTGGATTTCATCATACACGTTGGAATGATAACTCAGTCCCACTCCTGCTCTTAAAGAAACATGAAGCCAACCTTTCTCATTCAACACGGGTTCAGCAAAAGCAGAAATGCTTGCAGACGAACCCAACACATCCGGAACATCATAATACATGTAAGTTAGTGCCAACCCGCCTTTCATGCTTACATCACCCAGACTCCCATCATATTTCCTGAGAAACCAGCGCCCGGCCTCCACCTCTGCCCCGAATGGCACAGCATCACTAACATCCACAACATCGCGGGAATGTGGCACAATAAATCCGGCAGCAGGTTTTATACCGATAAAATCAGTAAGCTTTCGTGACTGCTGAGCTCCGGAACGTGAAGCCAGGCTTACAAACAACACGACACTAAGAATATATGATGGTTTTAAAAACCCCATACGTAAAAATACAAAAATTGTGCATTATGCTTTAATTTACACAAGCAAACGCGATTCTGCGTAAAATCATTAAACAAATTCGCTGCAATACTGTCCTGTTTTATAAAACCCGTAATAAAGAAACATGATAGATTATACAGGAACATACACGGATCAGTATCAATTAAGCATGGCGCTGGCCTATTACAAAAAGGGCAAAGCACAGGAGCCTGCTGTTTTTGACTATTTTTTCAGAAAAAATCCATTCAATGGGGGTTATACAATTTTCAGCGGATTACAGCCCTTGCTGGATACACTGGAAAACTTCCGTTTTGATAAAACCGATTTGGCATTTCTTTCGAAGCAGGGTTTTCCAGATGATTTTTTGCATTACCTTAAAAATTTCAGATTTAAGGGAAACATCCACAGTGTTAGTGAAGGAGAAGTTGTATTTCCCGTAATGCCTGTATTGCAGGTTGAGGCAAGCCTTATTGAAGCGCAGTTGATTGAAACCCTTCTGCTAAATCAGTTGAATTTTCAGAGCCTGATCAGCACAAAAGCAAGCCGGATGAGACAAATGGCAGGTGATAAAAAACTTGTGGATTTTGGCTTGCGAAGAGCGCAGGGCCCCGGAGGTTATTATGCGAGCCGTGCAGCCATCATTGGTGGGTTCAACGCAACAAGCAATGTACGCGCCGGCAGAGATTTTAACATCCCGGTTTCCGGAACCATGGCACACAGCTTCATTCAATCGTATGATAATGAACTAACGGCTTTTCGCGATTTTGCCGATATACACCCCAACAACTGCATTCTACTGGTGGATACATACGATAGCCTGAAAAGTGGAATCCCCAATACCATCAAAGTGGCCAAAGAAATGGAATCAAAGGGGCACAAGGTAAAAGGCATCAGGCTTGACAGTGGTGATCTTGCCTACCTTTCAAAAAAGGCAAAGCAGCAACTGGATGAAGCGGGTCTGGATTATGTGAAAATAGCCGCATCTAATCAGCTTGATGAATACGTGATAAAAAGCCTGATGGAGCAGGATGCACCCATTGACTTGTTTGGTGTTGGCACCAGTCTGGTGATTGGTAAACCGGATGCTGCCCTCGACGGGGTATACAAATTATCTTCAGCAGATGGCAAACCAAGAATCAAATTATCCGAAACCACTGAAAAAACAACCCTGCCATCACGGAAACAGGTTTTCCGCCTCATTGATAATGATGGCAATTTTACCGGAGCAGATGCCATTGCCTTGCATGATGAAACCAATCCTGATTTTATGTATCATCCGTTTGAGAAAAATAAATCCATGGAAACCGGAGATTGCAAAAAAGAAAAGCTTATGAATCAGGTAACTAAAGATGGAAAACGCCTGATTAAACCACAAACACTTTCAGAAATATCAGATTACCGGAAAACCAGGGAATCCATGCTGCCCGGAGAATATAAACGTTTTACAAATCCACATGAATACAAAACCGGTATCAGCACAAAGCTGCGTAACCTGCGCAATCACCTTATTGAAGCACATAAAAATCCAACGTCATGAAAACTCTGATAATTGTTGACCCGCAAAACGACTTTATGCCCGGCGGAAGCCTTGAAGTTCCAAAGGGAGATGAGATTGTCCCCGTCATCAATCGCATTATGTCAAAATTTGATCTCGTGGTAGCGACACAGGACTGGCACCCTAAAAACCACGGCAGTTTTGCATCAAACCATGAAGGGAAAAAACCGTTTGATAAAACAATGCTGTATGGGACAGAGCAAATCCTGTGGCCCGACCACTGTGTGCAGAACAGCAATGGAGCAAATTTCCACAGCGATCTCAATACCAAGCCCATTGAAGCCATTTTCCGAAAAGGAATGGACCCTGCAATTGACAGCTACAGCGGTTTTTTTGACAATGGACACAAAAAACGCACGGGTCTAAGCGGATACCTGAAAGACAGACAAAGCAATGAGGTGTACATTGCAGGGCTTGCTGCTGATGTATGCGTACAGTATACATTGCGTGATGCCATAGCAGAAGGTTTTGAAACCTGGCTGATTGAAGATGCAACCCGGGCTCTTGATGCTGGTGCTTTTAAATCAATTAAAAAAGAATTAAGCGAGCTGGGTTGCCATTTTACGGAAAGTCGACACGTGCAATAAAAAGTCAGTCATCTAAAACCCGGTAATATCAGGGTATCTCAGAAAATAATCTCCTCTGGCAAAAATTTCATGGAAAAAGTTTGTTTTTTGAACATATGTTCATTATATTTGCAGTAGATAACATGATTTATGAACAATAAAACAAGGAGGTAATTATGCCATTAGGAGATAAAACAGGACCAAACGGACAAGGTGTAATGACAGGTCGCAGACAAGGATACTGCACTGGTAATGAACAAGCAGGTTACATGTCAGATACCCCCGGCAGGGGAATGGGACGTGGAGCCGGCATGGGTGGCGGCTTTGGCCGTGGCTTTGGCAACGGCATGGGCCGTGGCATGGCTCGCGGACGCGGATTTGGACGCGGCATGGGTCGTGGTGCCGGATTTTTCAACACACCGGCCGAATACAATCAAAACCCGGAAGATGAAGCACGCATGCTTGATGCAGAGAGTAAACGGCTCGAACAGGAACTTGATGCCATTCGCAAACGGCGCGATGAGCTAAAAAAATAATTCCTGATTACCAATCCATATCCTGTAAAGCAGGGTAAAAAGGCAGCAGAGAGTTTACCAGGTTTTCAAGCCGGTTTTCACTCTGCCCGCCTTTTTGTATCTTTGCAGTAAAAGCAATTGTATGCCAAGACGTAAACGCATGCGACGCATATCGCAACTTCCGGGTCATCATGGTTTTAGAGCCATTCGTACACACCGCACTAAAGGCGGCGATACCAGCCCTGTAACATTGCATCTGGAAGAATACGAAGCCATCAAGCTGATGGATTATGAGCTGATGACCCAGCAAGATGCTGCCGGTTATATGGATGTATCACGGCCAACATTGACCCGCATTTACGAATCGGCCAGGCGTAAAATGGCACTCGCCCTGATAGAAGGCAGAAGCCTCAATATCAGCGGAGGTGAATATGAGCTGGGGCAAACCTGGAAAAAATGCCATGATTGCGGAGCCGAATTTTCGACTGAAATTTCGGAAGTTTGTCCATGGTGTGGCTCTGATAACGTGAAAATCAGCGGGGAGGGCACATTATGAAAGTCATTGCTATTGCAGCTGAGAAAAAGTCACTTCAATCGCCACTGGCCTACAGAGCAGGACAATGTCCCTGGTTTTGCATTCTCAGGGAGGATGGCAGCACTGAATTTGTTGCCAACCCCGGACATACAGCACCTGCAGCTTTCGGTGTGCATGCATTTCGATTTCTTGAGAGTGTCAATACAGCTCAGGTTGTTGCCCGTTTCTTTGGTCCCCGCTTTCAGGAAATGAGCCGCGAATCAGGAATCGGACTGCTGGTTCCGCCTGCAGAAATCAACAAAGTGAAAGAGGTAATCAATACATTTAATCAATAAATTCTATCGTACTATGCCAAATTATAATCGTAAAGGTCCTGAAGGAGAGGGACCTCGCACAGGTCGTAAACTGGGAAAGAGCAACCCGGAAAACAGAGGCCTGAGTGAAGAAGAAATTGCTCAGAACAATGCCAACAAATCACGACAACACAAAGGGCGTGGTCGTAATGATGAAGAGACTGATGATCGCGGAAAACGGGACGGAAGCGGCAAAGGTCGTGGACGAAAGGATGGCCGCGGTAAAGGACGGGGCCGCAAGAATTTCGGTGGGCGAAAACCCGGCAGAAACCGCAGGCATCAACCGAATGATTAACCCCAAGAAAAACGCTTGTAAAATAGTTTTTAATTTCATAAACAATTTACCCCGGCTGATGTTATCTGTCGGGGTTTTTTAAATGATCTGTTATGATGGACCCAATACTGATATATATTATTGTAGCAGCCTTAATCGGCAGCGTGGGCAGCATATTGCTGGCGGGAGCAATTTTGCTCATCAAGGAAAAACGTTTGGCTTTGCTTTCGGAGCGATTAACCAGCTTTGCAGGAGGCACACTCATGGGTGCAGCTTTTTTGGGCATGATTCCCAGGGCTATGCACACAGCTCCCCAACCTCAGATTGCCGGTGTGACAATCATTGCCGGGATCATCTTTTTCTTTATCCTCGAAAAAATCGTGCTTTGGCGCACATGCCATGATGAAACCTGCGATCGCGCAGATAAGGCCAGTATACCGATTATCCTTGTCGGGGATGCATTTCACAATTTTGTTGACGGAATTGTAATCGCTGCAGCCTTTATGACAAATCCTGCTTTTGGTGTTGTCGTTACCATCTCAGTATTTGCCCATGAAATACCCCAGGAACTTGCCGATTTCGGCATTCTTATTAATCATGGACTCTCCCGGATAAAAGCGCTGTATTACAACATCCTGTCTGGAATTACAACCCTTATTGGCGCCGGACTGGCATACTGGTTTCTGGACAGCATGAAGGGCAGTATCCCTTACGTGCTGAGTATCTCTGCGGCAAGCTTTGTATACATTGCTCTGGCAGATCTGATTCCTCAGATGCACAAACGAACCAAAATCAGCGAAAGCATTATTCAAATCAGCCTGATGCTGCTGGGAGTCCTGGTTATATGGTTAACTATACATTTTAAACATCAGTTTCACTTACATTAAACAGGTTTATGAGAACAAAACTTTCACTTGACTGGACAGAAAATATGGCCTTTAAAACAGAATTAAACGGCCATGAAATCATGATTGATGCCGATGAAAAATCCGGTGGCAACAACCTTGGCCCGAGACCTAAGCCTCTGATGCTTCTTGCTTTGGCAGGATGCACAGGGGTAGACGTAATCAGCATGCTGAAAAAAATGCGCGTTGATGTTGATGATTTCAGGGTTACAACAGATGCCAACAGTACAGAAGAGCCACCTAAGCATTACGATGAAATCGTGGTTCAATATGAATTCTGGGGCAAAGAGCTTGAAAAATCAAGGTCAAAAATTGAGAAGGCTGTCAGGCTTTCTGAAGAAAAATATTGTGGTGTATCACATATCTACAAGCAAGTCATTAACATGCGCACAGAAATAAAACTGCATGAAGCTTAAATCATAAGCAACAGGCATAAAGAAAGCGTTGAATTTTATTTGGCGCTTTTTTTAACACAATTTTGGTTTATATTATAAACTTATTTATATTTGCAAGGTATCAAATCAATAAAATACAATGAAAGACAAGACAATGCAACCTTCAGACAGCATGGAAATCATCACGCGAATGATTGAAAGCCGTAAAACCAATTGGAACGATAACGGGCATATTCTCCGGTTTTGGGGATGGTTAATTTTGTTTGCCTCCATAGCTCATTTCGTATTGCTGGAATTTCAGTTTTACCAGATTTTCTGGACACCATGGCTTGTCACCATTCCAGGTGCCATATACACATTCGTCTACTTTGCCAGGATGAAAAAATCGCAAGGCAAGTCTGGATTTCTGGATAAGCTTTCCGGCTTTTTGTGGTGGATGTTTGCTTTTAACGCCTTTGCTCTGGGATTTGGTTTTACTTTTTTCTTTGGCCATCTGGGCACAGGCATCATTCTTATATTGCTGGGATTTGCATCTGCCATTGATGGTCGTATCATGCGTTTTCGTCCGATGGTAATCGGCGGATTGTTAACCAATCTCATGGGATTTTTCACCCTTGGCTGGATGCTGTTGATGTATAAAGATGTTGTCGACAGTCAGAATTTCATCATATTACTGGTAGGACTAGGAATCACGCTAACTAACCTGATTCCGGGCTACATTATGAAACGGGAATTTGACAGGAAAAAGCAGTAATCATGAAGCAATTGGATCCCCTGCTCCACTCCCAGTTACGGCTTGCCATTGTTTCCCTTTTGGTTAAGCATGACACGCTGGACTTTAGTTTTCTGAAAGAAAAAACCGAAGCCACAGCCGGGAACCTGTCGGTACAAATCAAAAAGCTTGAAGAGGCGGGATACATCAGAGTGAAAAAGCGTTTTAAAAACAATTATCCTCAGACAAGTTGTCAACTGACAGATAAAGGCTTAAACGCTTTTGAGCGCTATGTAAAAACGATCAACGAATACCTCAATCCAAAAAACTAAAGCATGAAACACATTTTTATTTTAATTCCATTTGTATTGTATGCTTTTGAAATGCAAGCTCAATACACAAAATCTGTGCAGGAAGGAAGCCTTGCTCACGACAATCTCAACTTTGAATTGTGGGAGAACAACGGACTCGAAGATGTACCCACAGGTTTTATCGGCTTAAACTGTTCTCAGGTTGATACGGCAGTACAGGAAGGCAATTATTATTTGCAGCTCGAAACCAAATCCAACATGATGATGGGCGGGATGTATCCCGGGCTGGCATCAATCGGCACCTTATCACAAACTTTTGATCCCATACCGGGCGAACCATACACCAACCGACCTGAACGGCTCACGGGCTTCGTCAGATACCATGTTGAATCCACCGATATGGTGGGCATTGTCATTGAACTGACAAGTTCTACGGGAGAGGTTAAATCCACAGTAGCTACAGCAGACACCGCTTTTGCCGGCAGTAAAAACGAGTGGACATTTATTGATATGGAGCTTACTTACAATTCTGATTTACCCCCAGACTCCCTCTGGATTGGATTTGCCACGGGTGACCCTAATGGCGAATTCACAGCCGGTTCAAGCCTAAGTCTTGATGACTTCAGGCTGGAGGGAAGTGTAAGTAATCAGAAAATACCACAGATATCAGACATCACAGTTTATCCCAACCCTGCAACAGATCATCTAAACATTCAAAACCCTCAGGCAAGCGAAATACACATCAAGCTATACAGCATTGACGGACGGCTCATGAAAAGCATAAAATGCACATCCGTAACAGCAAGAATGCAGACAGGCAACCTTCCGGCCGGTCATTATCTGATCAGCATTGAAAAAGCCAACCAATTACCAAAACGTATGCAAGTGATCATTCAATAAACGTGGCATCAAAAACAAAAAGTCCGCAGGCAAACCCACGGACTTTTTTTGGATATAGGTTAGGTTAACGCTTTTTACAGCGCACCTTCGTCATAGGCTGATTCACCGTGTAGTGACTGATCAAGTCCAATTTCTTCTTCATCTTCTGACACTTTTACTTTGGTAAAGAAGTTGATAAGTATCAGCATCACGTAAGTAAACAGAAAAGCATAGGCCGCGGCGATTAAAACAGCAACAACTTCTTTTCCAAAGAACCCGGCATTGCCTTCTATCAGTCCGGATTGGCCACCAACGGCCTCAACGGCAAAGACACCGAGCAGTATGGTACCAAGCACACCACCCATACCGTGCACGCCCCATACGTCGAGGGCATCATCCCAGCCAAGGCGGTTTTTCAACTGTACAGCAAGGTAGCACACAGCTCCGGCAGATATTCCTATTAAAATGGCAGCCCAGAGTGGTACAAATCCAGCCGCCGGTGTAATGGTTGCCAGGCCAGCCACAGCACCGGTTAGAAGACCCACAAATTTGGGTTTTCCTTCCCGTATCCACTCAATGATTAGCCATGTAATAGCAGCAAAAGAGGCGGCCACATCAGTATTCAGAAACGCCAGTGTGGTAATTTCATCTACGGCAAGTTCGCTGCCAGCATTGAAACCGTACCATCCAAACCAAAGAAGGCCTGTACCGATGGCAACCAACGGAATGCTATTTGGAGGTGAATTCTGATCGCGTCGTTTTCCTACATAAAACACTGAGGCAAGAGCTGCAAATCCGGCAGTAGCATGTACGACAACACCACCGGCAAAGTCAAGCACACCCCATTCTGCGAGCAAACCGCCACCCCAAATCATGTGTACAAAGGGATAATAAACCAGTAGTTGCCAGAAAATCAGGAATATCAGGTATGCTTTAAAACTCACACGATTTACAAATGCACCTGTAATCAGAGCGGGGGTAATAATGGCAAACATCATCTGATAAGCGATGAAAATGAAAGTAGGGTATTCCTGGCCGGTACCGGGATTAAACACATCATTAAAAGCTATGCCGTTCAAAAAGACATGATCAAAATTCCCAATAATACCACCTTCTCCTCCGGAAAAACAGAGAGAATAACCGACAGCTATCCACATAATGGTTGTTATTCCCAGTGACACGAAGGTCTGAACCATTACACCAAGAATGTTTCGTTTTCCTGCCAGTCCGCCATAAAAGAAGGCAAGACCAGGTGTCATCAGCATCACCAATGAAGTGGCAAGAATCATAAATGAGGTTGAACCAGTGTTCCAATCCATAATTTTAAGTTTTTAAGTTTTATAAAATGTTAAAATGATAGTCCGGCTACAAGGAAGATTTTCTCGGTCAGCGGGTTGGTAATTAACGATACAAACAGTGGCATACTAAAGGTTTCACTCACTCTGATATCTTTATACACTGTACAACCGATATTGACAAAACCCGCTTTATCACCGTAGAAGCCAGTTTCGCCCAGGTCGGTATCCGGCGAAGTCAGATTCATACCAGCAAAAACATCAATAAATGAAAAGCTGTATGAGAGTTCGGCATAGGTTGAATACTGATTACCTGCCATGCTGCCATCATCATTCAGGCGCCTGGCATCTGCACCATAAACATTTGTGGCAACGAGCACTCCCAGCGGTAGTTTTTCAGTTCCATTGAAAGCCAGAGATGCTTCAAACACATGCCCGGTATGCTCATCTCTGTAATCAAAATAATGATCATTAACTGCCAACTCATTGGGAAAAAAGTAATCAGTTATTGTCACACTGAACATATCATCAAGAAAAGCATAGCTCAAATACAAATCCAGTTCCTGAGCTCCCGGATTATTTACTGTATATGCACCCCAGGTACCGATTGTTAAACCGGAAACCGAATAGGAAAAACCGGGCTGAATACTGGGAGACCCGCCAAAATCAGTTCCACGCCAAACATAGCGGCTCATTAAATCGAGGCTCAGGTCAAATGGGGTCTCGTTTTCCTGCTGTGCGTTTACAGGAAATGCGCTAAGTGTCAGAAGCAGTACAACTGCAAAAAGGTAAGAAATCTGTTTCATGTCATCGTACGTTTAGTTACAATGACAAAGCTTGAATTTCCAAAGGAAGGATACAATTGGGGGATTTCGTAAATTCAACTACGTGGTTCACGTATCCAGACGGACAATTTTATGTTTAATGGCATATTTAACTAACTCCACCGTGTTAGATACGCCTAATTTTCTAAGTATATTGGTTTTGTGTGTTTCTACCGTACGGATACTTATGCAAAGCTTTTCAGCGATATTCCGGTTAGTATTTCCTTCAACGACCGCTCTCAGGATTTCTTTTTCCCGTTTGGTAAGCTCCTCGTTTTCCGGCTCACTGACACGTGCTCTGGTTCGTCGCATCATTTCGAGGAAAACTTTTTCGGATATGCTTTTACTGAAATACACTTTCCCACGGTTTATGTCAAAAATTGCGTCACGCAATTCTCCGGCCGTGGTGTTTTTAGGCAGGTATCCACTTGCTCCGGCCTTTACGGCATTAACCACAAACTCCTCATTTGTATACATCGACAACATCAGAAATCCCACCTCGGGGTATTCGGGTTTAAGCATGCGAACAGCATCAATCCCAGAAACTCCTGGCAGATTAATATCCAGTAAAATCAAATCAGGCACACAACTTTCAAGCAGTGATTTCAATTCTTTAAAATCACCGGCTTCACCCACAACTTTAACCTGATCTACTTTTGCCAGCAGGGATTTAATGCCATCTCTCACCAGGTCGTGATCATCGACAACAATAACCTTTATCGTATCTTTCATTGCATATCGTTTAAAGGAATTTCTATCCTGATTTGTGTTCCTTTTCCAGGGGCTGATTGAATGGAAAAACGCCCACTCATAAGGCTGACTCTATCTTCCATATTGCTTATTCCAAAACCGTTAACCACTTCATCATTCTCCGGATTAAATCCCCTGCCGTCATCACTGATTCCCATGAAGACAGCAGCTTTACGGGATTTAAGTAGAACGTTCACATGTTGGGCTTCGGCATGCTTGTGTACATTATTAAGACCTTCCTGTAAAATTCTGTAGAGGTAAACTTTTGCCTTATCTCCGATTTGTTCAGGCAAAATATCCACCTGAAGCTCAATTTCAATGCCAGTGAGTTCAGCCTGAACCTGACAAAGCATTTGCATTGCAGATTTCAAACCAAATTCATCCAGTTCGGCAGGCTTTAGGTTGCCTGACATTCTGCGGGTTTCCTCAATGGTTTTATCAATCAGGTTGAGTAATTCGGGGTTACTGTCATCCTCGCAAGCCGATTGATATTTCAGTTTCAGGGCGATAAGCATCTGTCCGAGGCTGTCGTGAAGCTCGCGGGATAAACGTTGTCGTTCTTTTTCCTGTCCATCAATCATCGACCTGAGCGACTGATACCGGGATAATCGCAGGTTTTGTTTTTGTTCTTCAATTTTAGCGGCCATATGATTAAAACTGGAAGTCAGCTCACCAATTTCATCTTTACTTTTAATGGCAAGCTGTGGCGGATGCTTTCCTTCTGCAATGCTCGATGCCGCACGATTCAGTCTCACCAACGGTTTTGAAAGCCAACCTGAAAGAAACCAGGCAAGCACAAACACCAGAATTCCAATTCCCACACCGATAAATAATATTTTATTTCTAAGGTTATTTATAGGTATCATGGCTTCGTGAAAATCTATTTCAGCAAGCACTGCCCACTCTATTCCTCTAACGGACAAATGGGAATATGAACTGAGCACCTCTATTCCCCTGTAATCCTGAAAAATATCGGTGCCTGTTTTTCCGTTTAAAGCGCGCTTAACCCCGGGTGTATTCACTTCTTCTGACAGCACAGAATTATCTTTAAATCTGGAGGTACTGCGCATCAGGTAATCACTACCTACCAGGTAAGCCTCACCAGAGCTTCCAAGGCCATTGTGAGGGTTATCTTCATACATAATATCATTAATACTGCTTACCGGAATAACAGCCATCAATGTGCCGGTTTTTTCCTCTCCATCATACACCGGACTCAATAACCTAAGCCCAACGGGATGATCACGTTTATCCAAATCAAGCAAGCAAACATCCTTGTCACAATAAGTATTCAGAGAATCCAGTCTGTCTTCTTTAATTTCGTCATTCACCGGCATCAACACCAGACTGTCTCCGCTAAGGGGCAGGGCGTACGGAGGAATATCACCTTCAGTCACAAAATAGAAGCGGGAAAAATACTCATTTCCATGATATGGCATCCATGATTTTTTCAGATGTATTATACTGCTTTTATCATCTGTCCTCCTTTTTTCAATCATGTTAAACACCTCTACAATCTCTTCCTCTTCAGCCATAAGCTGTACATCATAAAGGCGATCGGAAAAAAACTTTTCAAGCCGGTTTTCTTTTTCTGTCCTTACAGACATCAACTGATCGAAGGTTCTGCTAAGCATAGCATCCCTTGATGAATAATAGAGAAACAAACCCAGTACAATACAAGACCCCAGTCCAACAATAATCATGTTCAGGGTGATTTTATGGGTGATGGAAAAAAAGTTTCTCATGCTCAAAATTAAAAAAATAATTCTATGCACTTCCCCTGAAGTTTTTTATCCGGGACGAAACATCACTTTTTTTGATCATCAGGATAATTGGCACGCAACATCCATCATCACCAAGTCAGATTATGAATATCACACCAGGCGTGAGAATTTTCGTGGGATATCCGTTTTAAATTCCATCATTTCGCCTGTTACAGGATGCCTGAAAGCAAGTGTCCAGGCGTGAAGTGCAAGCCGTCCGATGGGGTTTATTTTTGATCCGTACTTTTTATCGCCTACGATGGGAAAGCCTTTTTCGGCAAGGTGAACGCGAATCTGGTTTTTCTTTCCTGTATCCAGCCACACTTTCAAAATGGTATAGTTCTTATTTCCTTTCAGAATTTTGTAATTGGTAACAGCCCGTTCGCCTTCTTCGGGATCATCGGTTGTATGTACTTTTAGCGATTTGGACTCATACAGATAGGAAGAAATGCTGCCACTCCATGGCTCGGGCTTACCTTCAATCAAAGCCAGATAAACACGATCTGACACCATATTATGCCAGTTTTCCTGTATCATCTGCTTTATCTCTTCGTTTTTTGCAAACATCATCAGGCCGGAGGTATCCCTGTCAAGGCGATGAACAATGAATATTTTATTGTCCGGATCCTCAAATTTCACATGCCTGCTAAGCACCCGATAAGCCGTATTTTTGTTGTCTTTTGCGGTTGATATTGATAAAAGACCTGCGTGCTTGTCAATAACAATGATATCATCATCCTCATAAACAATGCTTAAACCCCGGAAGCGTTTTTCAGTAGCACTGGTGTCAAAATGTAACTCCACCAGATCACCTTCTTTGAGTTGATGATTGAATTGGGTGATGGCTTTACCATTGACTTTAACCAGCTTGTGCTTAAGCAGGGTTTTTACTTTCTTCTGTGGTGCATTCTCATACAGAAATTTCAGCAATTCGTTTTCTTTTCCCACCCGAAATTTGAGTGGTCGCTTTTTTGATGTTCGGCTGTTTTTATGAGGGTATTTTTTTTGATTTTCCATGGAAACCGGTCATTATTTATCGTGATGCAAAGGTGGGAAAAATAATTGGTTTTGCGCTTTAGTGTCGGTGTTGCTTTTAGCGCTGCCGATGCTTACTTACTTATAACACAAAACCCCACATTTCTGCGGGGTTTTCTGCTTTATTCTTTACCGCTGCACGACAAACGGACTGGCATACAGATCCTGTTCACCAAGTTTCACCTGCATGTAATAAGTTCCGGCGTTGAGCTGCGGGGGAAGGTTGATTCGCATTTCATTGTATTCCGGATCAGCAAAATAGTTCTGTTCATGTCTGAGACGTCCGGAAGCATCATAAACCTTTACTGAGACAGGAGCCTCATAATGATGCTCATTAATGAATGTAAGCATGATGTACTCACGGGCGGGATTTGGATAAATGGTAATCTCTTTGTGATTATACTTGCAATAAATGGCCAAAACATCAAACACTTCCGAGGTGCCGTCAAAATCCGTTTGCATCAGGCGATAATATGTATCATGCGTAGCCGGTTCAACATCATGGAATGAGTAATTTTGCACTTCGTTGGTATTACCGGCGCCATCAATTTTCTTAATGGCATCCCAGTTTTCACCATCGTAACTCCGGAAGAGGGTAAAGTAATCGTTATTCACCTCTGATGCAGTGCTCCATTCAACATTAACACCATTGTAGGTTCCACATTCCGGGTTAAAATAAAGCAGTTCCACAGGCAAACTGTACTCATATACCGGGGAATCCATATCATACATTCCCTGTATTTCGGTTTCTGACAATGCCCTGGAACAAAACCTGAGTTTATCCATTTTGCCGGCATACAATTCAGAAGGCTCATTCTGAGTTCCGGGGAACCCCGGTGTTTTGGAACCAAGCGTAATATGATCAGCCCTCATTTGCCAGTTAAAATCATCCAGGCTCTGATTCTGAGCGATCATAACAGCATCAACCCAAAGTGAAAGTGTTCCGTCATTCCGGTTCCAGTTAACCAGCAAATGATGCCATTGATTATCACCTGTATTAATTGGCACCGGCATGTTTTGCACTGTTTCTGTCACCTGCATCGAATAATCGGAGAAATAAAATCCAATGCTGTTCTGATCGGGCGTATCACCCTGTTCAAAATATAAACCCACCTCTCTGTTTCCTTGCTCCTGCCATACATGAAAAAGGTGTTGGATTTCATTATCCCCATCCAGCATACACCAGCAGGATATGCTTCCTTCGTTGTTAAGGCTGGCAGAAAGTCCATCTGATATCTGATCAATTTCCAGGTACATATCGTCTCCATTAAAATCAATACCCGGATTATCCGCCACGACTTCTTCCCCTCCGTTATGTAAAGTCGCAGGACTCTGGGCTACAGTATCTGAAAACACCTGGTCTGAAAAGCTGTTAAAATCCCACATTGCATAAAGGCAGGATTCGTTATTACCATCAGGCTCACATTCACCGATTTGCATCCAATCAGCCGGATAATCTTCAGGGTTTCTATTTTTTGACCACCAGTTTTTGCATTTATACACCAAGCCATTGTAAAACACCTCATCATTTTTCGAGTAGGGAATATCAGATTGCCATAAAGCATACTCACCACACTGAGGTGTCACGTAATCGAAACAATGCTGCCGATACGTCCAGCGATTACTGTATTGCTCTTTGTACGGCGGCTCGTTAAAAGACCAGTACTCACCCCAGGCCATCTCATATAAATCACCGCGGCTGAGGACAAAAATTCTTTCTCCTCCGGGATCACGGGAATACGTTTCTTCGGAGTCCCATTCGTTACCGAAATCACACCAGTTAATCTGGTCGCCGCATTGACCGAACAGGGTCCAGTCGTCTGTCTGATCCGGAGCTGTGCCGGAGACATACCATTTATCACCTGCCATGTAATACAGCGCATTGTCAAACTCTACCCAGACGGGTTGACCACCCAAATCCCGGTTATACTCAGCACCAACTTCCCAGGCGGGATAATCTGCGCATTCGATGGTTGTCTGTGCGGACAAAAGCTGACTAAACAGAATTAAAGCAATAGTGTATAAAAGGTTTTTCATAAGATATTTTTTTGTTTCAGGAACAATATACAACAATTGGTTTCCCCCAAAAAACGTATTTATACTTCAACAGGTCAGTAAAAAAGCGTATAAATCAAAAAACCCCACATTTCTGCGGGGTTTTCTGCGGTGTCGACGAGACTCGAACTCGCGACCTCCGGCGTGACAGGCCGGCATTCTAACCAACTGAACTACGACACCGTTGGTTTTGTAAAGTGATGGCAAATATAGAGTCTTCTCCTGAACTGTGCAAATGATAAATGCAGTTTTTTTTAAGTTTTTTTGTTTCTTAATAATAATCCGGCAACCCCTGCTCTATAAACTCATGATAAATAAGTGGATACCATTGCTCATACCGGTCAGGGTCAAAATTATTTTTTTTGAATCCGGAGGCAATCAGCTGCCTGAAATCCGGTATTTCACCAGATGGTATTTCGGTTTCGGGCCCATCCGGCCGCCGTTCAATGTAAACACTGTTCTCTGTATCGAGTTGTACCCTTCTTCCTGCCAGGGACAAATCGTGCTCCCTGCGGATACGCGTGTTGTGATAACCAACATACAGTCTCAGGCCTTCAGTGTAGCTGAGTGATTCAAGAGCCGTTCTGGTCACAAAGAGGCGTTTCGAATTTTCCTCAAAATACCACTCCCAGCCAGGTCGCTCTTCCCGCAAACAACGTACTGCTTTTTGGATATCACCACCATTGCCCTGCAGAGCCATGCTCCGGATATAAGCGTTGGAGGTGACATCTTCATAGTCCTCTTTGATGATTTTTGCATGTCTGAACCGGGCTGCCGCATGCTGATACCGGTCTTTAAAAGCAAATGAACAATAATTTACAGGCAAATCAATTCCTTCCGTTTTCACATACAGCATCAGCTTCAGAGCAGTGATTTCAGAACGAGGCACCGTGGGCCTTTTCCCATGGGAAAGCTCGAGACCACGCTCAATAAACCCGGGCATATTATGCCTTGTCATCCGCATCTGGTGCAGGTTCAGGTAATCCACACCAGCATCGGCCATCTCTCTGACAAGCATTTTCAAACGCTCATATTCATCCGGAACAGCAGGTATTTCCACCGTAACAACAGGAATGACACCCACTGCAAGCCTGAGTTGTGTCAGATCGTAATTTACAGCTCCGACATCAAAACGGATTTCATCCAGACCAGCATCCCTCAAGGCAATGAGTTTTTCTCGTGTTGCCAGAATTCCATTTGTATAAAGCCAGACGTGTACAGACGCTCCAAATGCTTCCTTAGCAGCTTTCAGATAAGTCAGGCTGCGTTCAAAATCGAGAAAAGGCTCTCCCCCACTCAGACTTATGCCTTTAAATCCAAACTGCTTAATATACCTCACATACGCTTCAGGTGTACCAAACTCAAGGCCATTTGATTGCGGTACAGCTTGCTTATCGTCCTGCGGTGCCGGACAGTAAAAACAGTTTGCATTGCATCGTCCGTTAATAAACAAGCACGACCACTGTCCTGCAGCACAAAGCCGACAGCCGGGAGACAGCTTGCTGACATCTGGTTTAGTACCATTACAGCCGGATTCCACAACTGGTTTGAGTTTTTTAAGGAGCTCTTTTCGCTGCCTGTTGAGGCGGTCTGCATCATCGGAGCTTATCCAGTCAATCAGAGGATAATAACGCCCGTATTCCAGTTTCAGCAAATCCTTGTACCTTAACTGGGCATCAGTAAGTTTCACGTTCATTGAATCAAATTATTGACAAATTTACGCAAAATCCATCAAGCAATCACTATTTTTCACTAATTGACACAATCAAGCCATCATTTCCGATGAATCACACCGGCATTTTTATGGTCTACATGATGAATGGGAAACAGAATTTATTATATTGCATGGAAATTAACCAACCTGATTTCAGATATTTATGAAACGAACACTGTTTTTATTGTGCTTTTTCATTCTGTTTACATCAAAAGTCTTTGCTCAGCTTTACGACATCAGCAATGCTGAATTTGACTATTACGATGAAAACAGAGACCGATTTGTCAACACCTTTGTTTATTATCCTTCCGTGATTGACGAATACAACACCGAAACATTTCCTTTCGTTGTTTTTGGCCATGGATTTTCGATGAGTTACGCTTCCTATTCTTACCTCTGGGAACACCTTGTACCCCGGGGCTACATCGTGGTTGTGCCCAATACCGAGACTGGTGTTATAGGAGTTAATCACGGTGATTTTGGGAATGATCTGGGGTTTCTGGCCGGATATTTTTATGAAAACTCCCTGGATCCGGAAAGTCTGTTTTATAATCAGGTGGAACAGTACCCGGCTGTTATTGGCCACAGCATGGGAGGCGGAGCCACGCATCTGGCATCAGAAAGCTATACAGGAGATATTCAGACTGCCATCAGCTTTGCCGCAGCAGAAACGGACCCATCAGCTATTGATGCCGTTGCTAATGCCAACTTGCCACTGTACATTTTTTACGGAGAATACGATGCAGTATCGCCACCGGCAGAAAATCAGATTGCCATTTACAACAATTCCAACTCAAGCTGCAAAACGCTGATTAACGTTTTGGGAGGCGGTCATTGCTTTTTTGCGGATGAAGACTGGGTATGCGATGTTGCTGACGGCTCCGAAACAACAATTAGCAGGGAAGAACAACACGATATCACTCTTGATTTTCTGAACCTGATACTGGATTATGAATTACAAGGTAACAATCAGGCACTTGTAACACTTGAAGATAGCCTTGATAATTCGGTGCGTATCAGCAGCACAAGAGACTGCATAACGACATCCGTAATTCCGGAGCATGGCAATCATCAACATTCAGACCAGCTCCAAAACTGTATGTATCCCAACCCTGCCAGGGACTTTATTTATATCAGGCTTAAGCAGGAATCCAACCTGACAATTTCAGATACCTCAGGAAAAATCGTAAAACATTACAGCTTGCTTTCAGGTATTAATAAAATCAACTTAAACGGGTTACCAACCGGCACATACCACATCACAGTATCCGGGAATGCTGGCAATTATAAAAAAACGGGAAGACTAATAATACAAGGCAACTAAACATAAGCAGGATTATGAAACAAACTGACTCCAGAAAACAAGGGTTACCTCAAATACTTGCGCAAGCAGACTGATTTATTAAATTTAACTTAACATTTGACATCGGAAAGGAATTATTAGCTTTGCACACCGTATGAAAAAGAAACTACTGCCAATACTGTTATTGCTTCTGATGATTTCAGGGCAACTTTTCAGCCAGGACGAGCTGAGCGGGAAATGGTTTATCAGCTATCAGCATCAGGAAGAAGAAAGCAGTGACCGTTTTTTACTTAAGCGTGCTTACATTACCTATAAACCACAAATAACCCCCTGGCTTTCCGGCCGCATTACACCCGACATCACCATAGACGGGGAAGGCTCAGATCGTGGGAATATTGAATTGCGATTAAAGTACCTTTACGCACAGGCCAGGCTGCCGGATTTTTCATTTTTCAGGGACAATAAGCTGAGAGTTGGCGTTGTACCTCGTCCCTGGATTGATTATGCCCAGGACATCAATATGTACAGGGCACAGGGACAAATGTTTCTTGAGCGTACAGGCGTTATCAATTCTGCAGATTATGGCGTTTATGCAGAATCCGCATTTGGAGAAAACATTCAGACAAATGGCTTTAAGTCAGCCAGCCCGGGCAGATATGGCGGCATGGTTGTCGGTATATACAACGGAGGTGGATACAGTGCCTTTGAAGAAAATTCAAACAAATCCTTTGAGTGGCGCTTTACTTTCAGACCATTTCCTGCCTATTTAAAGGGTTTGCTTGCCACCTATCACGGCGCATGGGGAGAAGGCAACAGTATTCGTAACAACCGGTTCAGGCTCAATGGTGTTCAAGTGGCTTATGAGCATACATATTTTGTCGTTTCCGGGGAATATTATGAAGGGTTTGGTTCCTATGATGATTTAATAATCAGCGAGCGGACATTCCGCAGCGTTCCACATTCAGGCTACTCCGGTTTTGCAGAATTCCGTGAACCCAAAACCGGACTGGGTGCATGGGTACGCTATGACTCCCAACAGCTTGACTATAGCGAACCAGAGAACTCCTTTAACGAAAACCGTTTAATCATCAGTGCTGTGTGGCGTTTTCATAAAGAAAACAAGATAATTCTGAGTTACGATAAGTTTTATGAAGGCTATGCAAATCTGCCTTCCACAATCTGGGAAGCCACTCTGGATTTGAGGTTTTAATACGATCTTTTTTTGAAAAATCACATCAAAGCATATCGCGCCGACTCCCTTCTCCTCCTGACAGCCATGATCTGGGGGTTTGCCTTTGTAGCGCAGCGCGCCGGCATGGATCATGTCGGACCATTTACCTACAACGCGTTCCGCTTTGCGCTTGGCGGATTATCCCTGTTGCCCCTGCTTGCCTTACCGGTAAACAGGCGGAAAATCCCCGGAAGGGCCGGCTTAAAAATTCTGTATTATGGTAGCATTGCAGGCGTCGTTATTTTCATTGCGTCATCCTTTCAGCAGGTAGGCCTTCAGTATACAACGGCCGGAAACGCTGGTTTCATCACAGGCTTATATGTTATCATCGTGCCCATCCTGGGTTTATTATGGAGACAGAAAGCCGGCACAGGTGTGTGGATTGGTGCTGTTTTGGCAGTTGCCGGGATGTATTTTCTCAGCATACAGGATGGACTCCGGATAAATCATGGTGATCTTCTGGTACTGATTTGTGCATTTTTCTTCGCCATTCATGTGATCGTGGTTGGATGGTTATCACCTAAGTTCAATGCTGTAAGGTTGTCCATCATGCAGTTTCTTATTGCATCGGCCCTGAGTTTTGTTGTAGCCATTTTCAGAGAAGAAGTTGTAATGACCAATGTTTTGCAGGCCAGTTTGCCCATCGCTTACGGTGGAATTTTCTCAGCTGGAGTAGCCTACACCCTTCAGATATTTGCTCAAAAAGAAGCCCCTGCTGGTCATGCTGCCATCATCCTCAGCCTGGAGTCGGTATTTGCCGTGTTTGGTGGCTGGCTGATTCTGAACGAATCGGTTACCGAGCGGGTGATTATTGGTTGTGCGTTGATGTTAGCAGGCATGCTTTCTGCCCAGTATCAGCAATACAGAATCCGCCGGAAGCAGACTAATCAACCTGCATAAGTACGGCATCCACCTGGGTTGTTGATGCGTCAACAGTTCCTGTACGCAAAACAAATTGCACCGTTGTATCCGATGTTTTCTCAAACATGTACTGAACCACAGAGGAACTTTTGGCTGTAAAGTAAAAGTATGGCAAGCCCTCCGGCTCATTCACACCGGCTTCATTCTGGATAATGTCTGCATCATGATTCACATAATCATCCATCAGGCTGGTAGCCGACATGTTATCAACCTGATAAAACAAATCTGATCCATTGGTAAAAATCACTTGCATCCCTTCATATGCACTATTTACAGCACTTTCACCCTGCCAGTTTCCATTTAACCAGTCGGGGATTTTCAGGGGTGTATCCGGCACGAAACCGGTTGTTTGAGAATAATCCAGTCCGTTTTCAGGAAACCAATCCGGTGTGCCTTCAGAAAAACTCAAGCGGGCAGCCGGTTCTGCAGATCCCATATCAAATTGCAGGCTAATGTGGTATTCAGCTGCATAGAAGAGCCATTTTGCCGTATCGCTGACAAGTTCATTAGCAGACTGATCAATAGCGCTAATTATCAATTCGTTATCACCAGTTGAAAGCAAAACAGTTTTCTCATCAACATTCAGGCTGTATGTATTTCCATCCGATGTCCAGGTAAACGCACCACAAGCCCATCCCGGAACCTGCCCGGCTTCAATATACTCATCGGGCTCATCGTTTTCACAGGAAGGCAAGATGACAAGTATTGAAAGAATCAAAACCAAACAAAAAGCAAGACTGTTTTTCATAACCATTTTTTTTCAAAAATACGTCAATTTTCATTATCACGAAAACTTTAACGCCCACCTGTAGCAATAAACAAAAAACCCCGGCATAACCGGGGCTTTTAAAACTTCATGATATCTTATTCTTATTTCTGCTGATTGAGCAGACCATTAAGATCTTCTTCAGTAGCGGGGCGTTTTTCGACTACTTCGTAATCAAAGGTAAGTTCCTGACCTGCCAGTGGGTGGTTAAAGTCAACCACAACGGTTTCAGGTTTGATTTCTTTAACAACCACAGGAATCGGGCCCTGTTGTGTCTGAGCTTGTAGCTGCAGGCCTTCTTTCAGTTCAAGATCCTCGGGGAACTGACCTTTAGGCACGTCCTGAACAGCTTTATCGTCCACTTCTCCGTAAGCTTCAGCGGGAGCAATAACCACTTTTTCTTTTTCACCTTCTTTTTTATCCTCAATAGATTTTTCAAGTCCCGGAATAAGCATGCCAACACCCATGATAAAAGCCAGTGGGTCTCTTCCTTCAGAACTGTCAAATACAGACCCATCACTTAAAGAGCCGGTATAATGAATTTTTACAAAATCTTTTCCTTTAATATCAATATCCATATCAAAAATTATTTTTGGGAGTGTTCACCCCCGGTTTTCAAATCAGCTGCAAAGTTATGAATAATATACTGTCTTACAAAAGAATAATTCACTTAATCAGTGCAACAGCATAAGCCTCTGCTCCTTTACCTTCACCCACGAAACCAAGTTTTTCGGTGGTTGTTGCTTTCACAGAAGCTGCTCCAATGCTCAGATGACATATTTCCGCGATATTTTTTCGCATTTCGGGTATAAATCGTTGAAGTTTTGGCTGTTGCAATGCGATTGTAGCATCGATGTTTTCAAGGGTAAAACCCTCATTTTCGAGAAGATAGACAGTTTCTTTCAAAAGATCAAGGGAAGAAATGCCGGCATACTGTTTATCCGTATCGGGAAACCGCTTACCAATATCACCCAGGGCCGCAGCGCCCAGAATGGCATCGCAGACAGCATGCAAAAGCACATCCCCGTCGGAATGTGCTTTAAATGATTTATTGAATGGAATTCTCACACCACCCAGGATTATAGATTTTCCGGGCTGAAAGGCATGCACATCGTATCCAAAACCTACGCGCACAGTTTAACTTTCTTCTGAAGCTTCACCCAGGTCGAAAGTAAGCGTAAACCGCAGTGTGTTCGCCAGAGGAGATGCGTTAAACCCATTGGTTGGGATAAGGTAAGCAAAGTCAAGGCCAAACACATTGAGCCTTAAACCTGCACCCAGGGTAGCATATTTTCGTGCCCCTTTAAATTGATGTTCGGTAAAATAGCCGGCACGCAGAGCAAATTTGTTGCTGTACCAGTATTCGGCGCCAATACTCCATGTGATCTCGGCAAATTCCTCTGCAAACACAGAATTGTATCCGTTAGCAGTACCCGGCGCATCATACCATGACTGGAATATAGCTGTCGCTACGGATACATTCGGATCTTTACCGGCTTCTATTACGGTATTGGGTGAGGTAATGGTATCACCTGCAGGGGTAACTTCGCCCTGTGTATAATATGCTGGTGGTGTGGGCACCAACAGCTTATTCATATCTACGGCAATTCCGATTTTATTGTATTCATCCAGTTCCATCTGATAATAAACCCCTGTTCTGAAATTTGTAGGGATAAAGTCCTGTTCAGCATTGTCGCTATAGGACATTTTTGCACCAATGTTGCTGATATTAATGCCCCAGTTTAGCAAGCCTTCGAAACCCGAAAACCCCATCTCGTCGTTGGTATAGAAGAAAGCCACATCACCGGCAACAGATTGTCCGGGGTTTGTCTGTGTACCACTCACTTCCATTCCGCCGGTCAGGTCTGAACGGATGTAACGCATAGCCACTGCTCCGGAGAAGTTATCACCAAGCAGGCGGCTGTAACCAAAATCCAGAGAAAACTCTGTTGGCTGAAAATCCCGCAACAGGGTATTGTTAATATCCCTGAATGAAATTGAGCCCATATCAAAATAGGTAAGCGATGCTGAGAGGGCATTTTGGTCATCCAATTTATAATATCCGGCAAGGTAAGCCAGGTTCATATCGTCAATAATATTTCTCAGCCATGGCGTATAAGACAGAGAGACACCCATTTCATCCTCAGAGAATATATATTTTGCCGGGTTCCAGTGCTGGGAATTGGCATCCGGGGTGGTAGCTACTCCGGCATCACCCATTGCACCAGAGCGGGTATCCGGGGCTATCATCTGGAACGAAACGGCTGTGGTAATCACATTATTTGATAAATCCCTACCAATAGGATCATCGTCAAACTGACCATAAGCGTTGATGCCAATGGCTATTAATGCAAAGATTGCGACAAATCTGAATTTCATGTGTTTTAATTTTAGATCAAAAATACAAGCAATAAACGAATATACAACAAAATTATTTCACAAAAACCAATTTTTCAAATTTATTTACAATGTCTCCGTTTGGGCTACCAATTTTAACATGATAAACATACACCCCGGGCTCAACAGTTCCCCCGCCTTCATTACGGCCATTCCAGCAGATTGGATCGATGGTATAGCCTGTGGTATACACATTTTCATTTATGGATTTCACCAATCTGCCCTGCATGGTAAATATTTTTATTTCCACATCCAGGGTTTCATCAGAATGATTGTGGGTAAAACGGAAGCATGTTTGATCCGAAAAGGGATTGGGGAAATTAGCGAGTTGTTCTATCACCAGTTCGGATGAATTTGCAACCATAAAAGATATTTCGGCTTCGGCACTATTATTGAAAACGTCCCATACTTTAAGCGTCAGTGTGTGCATTCCGGTTTCAAGATTGCTGAACGGATAGCGGATTGAGCCGGACTGATAAGAATCCACATCAGCCTCATAATAATCATTTAAGATAATGGACTGTGAGCTATTGTCATCAAGTATTGCAATAATATCATGGCCGATACCATTTCCCACTGTATTAATACCGGATTCATCTTCGACAAAGGCAAGCATATCGGGATTTTCATCGGTAATACCACCATCCACAAAGTCGGTATTATTCATATAAAGCTCTATTTCCGGACCGAAAACATCGCTGATATTGTTATCGGCGCTTCCACCAACAATCAAATCATCATAATACCCATGTGCATCCTGTGTCTCCGATGTTGCATAATACGATATTTTACCGTTGTCAAAATAGTATGCAATATCAACAGGCACAATAAACTCAAAAGAAAAGTATCCATCTTTTACTGTAGCTTTTCCCGAGTACAAAATATTCGTCCGTTCAAGAAAATCCATGGGTAAGTTACCGTCATTGGCCAGGGTGGTATATTCCATGGCTTTGTCAAAGACTCTGGGATAAACCAAACCGTTAAAATCATTCTTTACGTTACCATTGCGGTCGGTAATATGACCATATACTTTAATGTGGCTGGCAGCCCCGATTGTATCAACTGATACCGAAACATCAGCGCCTTTAACGGAATCAGTCTCCACGAGATATTCAGGCACAGCCAGTTGCAAAGCGGGATCACCCAGCAAGCTAAAATTCCGTTTATTAATGGACTGACTGGCAAGGTTTTTAGTATGCATGATGATTTCACCAAGGCGTGGCAGCTCGTTATTTTCATCCCGGTCAAATACCTGCCGGTAAAACTCCTTGTTGATGTTGTCATTATCGCCGGAGTATACAAGCCGTGTGGTTGTAAACAAGGCAATAGCTCCGCCATTTTCGTTGAGCAGGATTTGTTCACCTGCTGAGGTAATTTCATAATCATCAAAGCGGCTGAATTCACAGGTGGCCGTAACAAATACAGCCAGTTTGTCAGCATTAGTCCATGAGTTAATCTGGCTCAGCGTAACCACGTTCTCATGAGCCAGGGTTTTTTCATTTCCATGGCCGGTGTAATTCACGATCAGGGAGCCTTTTTCCACTCGCTCATCAATTTCCTGATTGACATCGGGGTATCTATCCCCTTGTACAGTAGATTCCTGCTCGTAAGCATCCAGGAAAATTTTATCCACATTAAATACCGGGTGACTTTGGGTGAGGTTGTCTGCTGTCTGGTTGGCATCCAGCATATGCACCCTGCTATCCTCTGCATCATCAGCAATAAATGTAACCACATTTCGCCATGCTCCGAAACTGTCCGGGTTTACGTAAGAAAAAATCTTATCGAGCATCAACTGCGCTTCAGCCTGAGATTTCACCGGTAAACGACCCACTCCGACATCAAGCCCCTCAGGCCCGGATACAGAACCTTCGTTGTCATCCAGCAGGCCATAAAAATCGTCGCTGACATAGGAACCTGTTGGTGACAATGAGCCTCCCGACTGATATGTCAGGATAAAATTTGAATTGGGGCTGCCGGTGGTTTTATTATCGAAACTTCCATCACCAAATAAAAGCAGGTATTTGGGTAATTCATCATCGTTTTCAGCTTTATCATACAGCATTTTCATAAAATCGCGTGTAGCTGCAACATCCGGTGTTCCTGAAGAAAACTCATTGAACACTTTTTCCTGATCAACAACCAGCACACTTAGGCCACTATATGACTGATGGAATCCGGCAAGTTGTTCTGCATAAGCTGAAAACAAGCTATTGGTAACAATCACATAATCAACATTGCTGTATCCGTGCAGGTTCTGGTTTTCCACATAGCCCAACCTGTCACTTCCACTGGTTTGAGGGGAAGCATAGGAAGCCTGCGTATCAAATACAACAAACTCACGCAAGGTTTCACTGCTTGCAGTAAATGTCAGCTCATTACCGGAAACATTATCCGGTTCAATGGCAAAAGCATTCACCGGGTCTGTAACATCAATAACGATGGAGTTTGCATTCGCCCCGGTAATGGTATATTGTGTAACCTTACCACTGCCCACAGCACTGTTATCCCTGAAACGAAGTGAAGAACCGTCCATTTCGAGCCGTGCTCTGGCATTGATGGTCAGGTAATCCAGCCAGCCTTCAGACTGACTTTCAGGTTGCATGTATTCAACCTTTATCGTATTAACAGATTGGGGGGTGGGTATCTCAAACGTGTCATCTTTTGCAAAGGCATAAGCGCTGGAATATCCTCCGGAAACTGCTGAAATGTAAGAGCCGTAGTGCGTGCTACCATTCAATACAAACTTGAATCTTGAGGAAACAGTAGAACGTGCAGCAACGTTTGAATAGAGGGTTGCCGGCTCGCTGCTAACAACATTTGGAACACTCAGGTTAAACTGATATGACATGTAATAGTCGAAATGACGCCAGTAAAGATTCCTGCCGGATCCAATAATATTGATACTGTCTTTCTCAAGCGTAGAATAATAGTCATAGGTACTGGAATAATTATTCGGGGAATCAGCTCCTGCTACTTCCTCCAGCCTTAAACCATCAGCATCATCAGAAAGAAAGTAATACGAATAATCTGAATAGTTATGAATTCTATGTTTGAAGACGCTACCGCCCTGATGTGAGTGAGAATCCGGGCCTTCCAGGTAAACAAGTAAAGCATCTCCCTGGTCGAAACTGTTATTTCCATTGTTATCCTGGAGATAGACTGGCCTTTCGGGCAGGTCATCATATCGATTTTCAGAATTCAGTTTAGGCACCATTCCACCATAACCAAACACACCAATATCAGAAGGATTTGCAAATCCCATAGAGGTAACAAGGCTGTATGGAATTTCATACATGCCACTGCCTGCAACCCGTATTTTAAACCATTCGCCGGAGTTTAATGCAGAATTTTCAGCATAATTTCTACCGGATTTTGACAAGGCAACCGGGCTAGTGTTCACACGGATGGTAAATCCGGCAAGCTTTTCAGGCCTTCCGGTTTCCGGGTTTTCACGGACAGGAATTAACTCCACATAGTGATGTTGCTGCTTTTTAATTGTTGATTGTTTAAACCTGACCTGAAATTCCTGCTTTAGGTTGATATCACTTTGGTAAAGCAAAGATTTCTCAGCATCTGATAACGGAATAGTTTTCGTTGAGGTGAACTCGTATCCTTCAATTTCGTAAGATCCGGATTGTATTTTTTTCAGATAAACGGGTACGTGGTTATCATCATAGCCTGCACCCTGAAAACTCAGACGCTGAATCTGCGTAACAGAATCAATTTGCACCTTTTCTACACCCATCCATTTGATATTGCCTGAAAACTTATAACTTTGTGCTTTCAGGTTAAAGACGGCAAGCAAAATAAAAATCGAAAAGAGGATTTTTTTCATTGGTTAAAACTTTAATTTGACACAAAAATAGAATATTTAGGTGTTTTATTTTTAAAAACGGCAAAATTGTCGTAATATTGTTGATAGGATTTTAATTTGAGTTAAAAAATTTGTATTATTGCACATTGTGGAACAATAGCAACAACATGGTTAAACGTATTTTATTCATTTTAACGATCTGTCTGATCGGCTTTTGCAGTAAAGCGAATGCTCAGGATGCGCATTTCTCGCAATTTTATGCAAATCCGCTTTATCTGAATCCAGCATTTGCAGGATCAGACAAATGTCCCCGGATTAATTTAAATTACAGAAACCAGTGGCCGGCATTGGGTCAGACGTATGTAACATACAGTCTGTCTTATGACCAGCACGTTAATGCAATTCAGGGAGGCGCCGGTTTATTGCTTATGAATGATGTTCAGGGTGATGGCACCATTACCGCCACCACACTGGCAGGCATGTACTCCTACACACTACCGATAACACGGCGTTTTGCTATTACCGGTGGTTTCCAGGCGGCTTATGTCATGAAAACAATTCAATGGGATTTTATTTTCCCTGACATGATTCATCCGCTGTATGGTCCGATATACGCAACCAACGAAGATCCCAACATTGTGGATGACACCAAAAATTACTTTGATTTTTCTGCCGGCCTGATCGGGTTTAGCGAAAAAACATTTTTTGGTTTTGCTGCACACCATATTACTGAACCGTCTGAATCATTTCTCAGGGGCAGTGATGCTGTATTACCACGTAAATATACCGTTCACTTTGGTACTGACATCCCCATTAACGCAAGAAACTACCGCCGAGGAGAGCTATCAATAGCTCCCCAGCTATTGTTCCATCAGCAAGGCGATTTCCAGCAGTTTAACTGGGGTGTGTATGTAAATCGTAAATCAATTGTAGCCGGTTTCTGGCTCCGTCAGAATTTCAATTTCCACTACGATTCATTTATTATGTTAATCGGTTTCAGACAGGACAACATAAAATTCGGATACAGTTATGATTTAACTGTTTCAAAGCTTAAAAACTCTACCCTGGGTGCACATGAAGTCAGTTTTGGATTCACATTCAACTGTCGTCCGCCCAGATCCAAATTCAGAACAATAAGTTGCCCGTCGTTTTAGTTATAATTAATGTGTCAATAAATTAAATGGTCATGAAACATATTTTTCGTCTCACAATGCTGATGATTTTTGGTGCGCTGGTTTTAACATCATGCCAGAAAGAAGCATCAAACACCACAGGCTGGTATTATAATGATCCCAGATTTGGTGGATTTCAAAATCACCCTGGCTATGAACAAGAGACAGGGCCAGGCCTTATTTTCATTGAGGGTGGTACCTTTGCCATGGGACGCACGGAACAGGATGTTATGTTCGAATGGAACAACAGCCCGCGCCGTGTAACCGTTTCTTCCTTTTATATGGATGAAACCGAAATCAGCAACCTTGACTACAGAGAATACTTGTACTGGTTGCGTCATGTTTACGCTACCGACTTCAGGTATTTGTACCGCAAAGCCCTGCCGGATACACTTGTCTGGCGTGAGCGCCTTGCTTACAATGAGCCAATGGTTGATTTGTACCTGAGACATCCTGCATATGAACAGTACCCCGTGGTAGGTGTGAGTTGGGTACAGGCCAGAGATTATTCATCCTGGCGTACCGACCGCGTTAATGAGTTTATTCTCATACGTGAAGGCATTCTGGATCCCTATGCAGCACCACAGGATCAGTCAAAACACTTTAACCTGGATGCATACCTAACCTATGCAGACAACCTCGACCTTCATATAGATGAAACCGGCCGTGGACCGGATGGTAAAGTTGAAAAACTGTACAAAGACCCTTCAACCATGAAAGAAGGCCGTCGCGGAGGCGGGGGCCGTGGACAACAGGGTGCTTTTGCCGATAACCGCCGCTGGGTAAGCATTGAAGACGGAATATTCCTTCCACGCTATCGCCTCCCAACCGAGGCTGAGTGGGAATATGCTGCACTGGGTTACATCGGAAACATGCATGCAAAAGAACGCATATATGAACGCCGCCTTTATCCCTGGAACGGGCATTATATCCGTAATGACGACCGTGGTGAAAACCGTGGTAAAATTATGGGTAATATTATGAGAGGCCGAGGTGATAATATGGGTGTCGCAGGCGCTCTGAATGACAAGGCAGATATCAGTGCTCCAATCAGGAGCTATTGGCCCAATGACTTTGGACTTTACTGCATGGCCGGCAATGTTAACGAATGGGTTATGGACGTGTATCGTGATATGACTTACAGCGATATGGATGAGTTCCGCCCTTTCCGTGGAAACGTTTATACCGAAGAGCAGGTTGTCAGGGACCCCAACGATGGTATGGTTGAATTGACACCCGAAGCCGAAGATTATTTTGATGTTACCGGTAAAATTCTTGAAAAACCCGTTGACGAAGAACATTGTTATAACCGTGATAATTACACACGGGCCGACAACCGCAATTACCTTGACGGCGATCTGAACTCACTGATTCCGGCTTCAAGCCAGGATTGGTGGAACAAAGACGAACGCTATTCTGAACTGGTTGATTACACAGAAGATTCCACCAGACAGATTGAAACCACCGGCGTAATGTACGAAGAAGGTGACTGGGGTGGTACCGAATGGGGCGAGGGCCGTTTTGATCCCTTAAACCCCAAACGCAACAAAGGTGAAGGCATGACATCCCTTGTTACCAACCGTTCGCGCGTATTTAAAGGTGGCTCATGGAATGACCGTGCCTACTGGATGACACCTGGTGCCCGCAGATATCTTGACGAGCGTAAATCCAGGGCAGACCTTGGTTTCCGTTGCGCTATGACACGTGTGGGAGCACCTACTCTACCCGAATAATAAGACATTGTATTTATAACTTAACCCCATGTTCTCTCATGGGGTTTTTTCTTTTATAACCAATGGACATTGCATCATTATACCAACGATTCAAATCATGCACGCAGGTATGCACTGATACAAGAAAAATAAGCAGGGACTGCATGTTTTTTGCACTCACGGGTGCATCATTTGATGGCAACGCTTTCGCTGCTGAATCGATAGAAAAAGGGGCCAAATATGCCATCATCGATAACGCGGAGTATTCCGGAAAATCCACCATTCTGGTTGATGATGTGCTTCAGAGTCTTCAGGAGCTGGCTAATTTTCATCGTAAGGAGATGCGCACCAAACTCATTGCCATTACCGGCAGCAACGGAAAGACCACAACGAAAGAGCTATTGCACGCCGCCATATCCACCCATTTCAGAACGCTGGCCACGCACGGAAACTTAAACAACCATATCGGAGTGCCATTAACCCTTCTGCGTCTTGAACCCGAAACTGAAATAGGTATTATTGAGATGGGAGCCAATCATCCCGGTGAAATCGCAAGTTTATGCCAGATTGCAGAACCGGATTACGGACTGATTACCAATGTGGGGAAAGCACATCTTGAAGGATTTGGGAGCCTTGAAGGAGTAAAGAATGCCAAAGGAGAATTATACAATTACCTGAAATCAAAAGGGACAAGCTTTATCAACATTGATAACCCCCACCTGAATGATATGATCGGAAATCAGGAAAAATTATCCTACGCATTTCAACAGGATGCCTGGTGTACTGCCTTGATGAACACAACAAACAGGCTTGTCGGCTTAAGGTGGAAAAGCAAAAACGGAGGGGGTTACTTTATGTCACATCTACGTGGCAGCTATAACGCGGAGAACCTGCTTGCAGCCACCTGTGTAGCCTCAAGTTTTTCGGTTCCGTCTGATAAAATAGATAAAGCACTGAGTGAATATATACCCGGAAACCAACGCTCTGAAATCAGGGAAGGGAAACACAACACCCTTTTTCTGGACATGTATAATGCCAATCCCAGCAGTATGGAACTTGCCATTCGGGATTTTCACAATACAACAGAAAAGCAGCTGCTCATTCTTGGTGATATGAAAGAGTTGGGAAACACGTCATACGATTCGCATGCAGCAATTCTTTCTCTGGTGAATAAACTTGGATTTGATCAGGTATATTTATCCGGGCCGGAGTTTTATAAGCATAAGGGAAGCCATGATTTTCACTTTTTTAAAACCACGGATAGCTTACAATCCTGGTTCAAACGGAATACACCAAAAGGCTATTCTGTGTTCATCAAGGGGTCACGATCCATGCAACTCGAACGGCTTACAGGTTTGCTGTGATTATGCGGTAAAAAAGCGTTCGACTTTTTTTATTGCATCCGGTAATGAGAAAACCACCACTCTGTCTCCGGGTTTTATCTGTGTATCACCTTTAGCAATAAAGCTTTTTTTACCTCGGACAACACCTCCAATAATAGCATTATCCGGAAAGTCCAGGTTTCGTATTGTCTCATGTGTCACTTTGGCCTTTTCAGTGACAACAAACTCAAGCAATTCAGCATCTGTCCCGGTAAGGCAAATAACTGAGGACACCTCAGCATTCATGGTAAATGTATAGATATGGGATGCGGCACTAAGTTTTTTATTAACGATACTGTCGATTCCCATTTTCTGAGCAAAATCGAAATAATCAAAATTTTCAATTTCGGCAATGGTTTTCTTCACGCCAAACTTTTTCGCAAGCATGCAAGCCAGAATATTTGTTTCCGAATCACCGGTAACAGCAACAAATACATCCATCTTTTCGATGCCTTCTTCTTCGAGCAGCTCCATATTTCTGCCATCTCCGTGAAGGACCAGACAACGGTCAAGCTGATCAGCAAGGGAAAGTGCTTTTTCCTCATCAATTTCAATCAACTTCACATAACAATCCGATGTCAGCTCCCGGGCAACTTTCTGTCCTATCCGGCTGCCTCCGAGAATCATGACATTATCAAACTTTTCTTTCTCCTTACCTGAGTATTTCATCAGGCTTTTCACCCCTTCGGGGTTGGTAATAACATATACCTGATCATGTTCTTTCAGTACATCCTGCCCGGATGGTATTATGGTTTTCGCATCGCGCACAATCGCTACGGCTCTGTAATCAATGGATTTGGTTATTTGTGTTGCCTCCCGAAGGGTTTTATTAAGAATCGGTGCATCTGACTCCAGATTAATGACAAAGAGATTCAATTTTCCGCCTGAAAATTCAAACATCTGTGTTGTACCGGTTTCTCTGACCAGAGCAACAATCTCTTTAGCGGCAATTTTTTCCGGATAAATCATCCTGTCGATACCCATATTGATGAAATGCAGCTTACGCATGGGATCGATATACTCCACGTTATCAATGCGTGCAATGGTTTTTTTCACACCCAGCCGTTTAGCCAGGATGCATGACAAGAGATTAATTTCCTCAGAATGCGTCACAGAAATAAACAAATCAGCATTTTTCACATTAGCCTGCTCAAGGGTTTTAAAGGAGGAGCCACTCCCCTCCTTAATCAGCAAATCGTATTTACTTTCAATCACACGAAGCCGTTCTTTATCCATATCGATAATGGTAGTGTCATGATTTTCTTTGGTAAGCATTCTGGCAAGGTATTTTCCAACTTCGCCCGCCCCTGAAATAACAATTCTCATAGTGTATCTTTTTTCACGCGTCAGCGTAAATATATTTTCACAAATTTAAAATAAAAGCTCCATCTTCAGCAACATCATAATATTCTATTCCATTTTTTGTCAGATCATCTCTTATGTCCTCACGATTGTACCATGGCACAGATGCATCAATGATCACTTTCTTTACGTCAAACAAACGGTTCATTGTAGAAAAATCCAATTCTGCACCAGCAGAAATTATAAGATAATCCAGCTTTATTTGCGTATCACTTTCCACATTCCGGTATCTGTCATCCCTGATGATTAAAACACGCAAATCATCAAACCCAACAAACAAGTTTTTCATAAACACATGCGGGTTATCAATTGACATTATGGTTGACAGCAGGTACTGACTTCCGCTTTTACTTAGATCAACGTATTTTTCTTTTTCAACACCTTCACGCAGCCAGTGATTCTCCATTCGCCCTGTTACATCAGCTTTTTTTAACCGGGAGAAATCCGAAAATAAAATATTGTCATTACCGACAATGCAATTGACAGCCGTATGCTTGCGCAGATTATACACCAAAAACGTTTTATTCTCCATGCTTTTATAATCCCGCCAGATGCCAAAACTCACAAACAGAATCATCACTGCCAAAGCCGGCCAGACAAAGTGACGTTTACCTCCAAGCAGCACAACGGAAGCAAGAATTATAAATGCATACAACAGTATTACAGAAGGCAGTGACAAATACAAGCCTTCAGAAACGGATCCGGGAAGCTGCTCAATAAAAAACACTGATTCATTCAGTGCTTCTATCAGTAAGGCCAGTACTTTCCCGGCAAAAACAGCAACGGCAGGCAGAATTGCGGATAAGACAAAAACAAGAATTGCCAGATAGACAACAAGGGTGACAATGGGAATAACAACTATATTGGTCAGGATAAAATAATTTGAAAACTGATGAAAAACCATGATTGTCAGAGGCGCTGTACCAATTTGAGCAGCGATGGACACAGCAATAAGCGACCATAATTTATCTGTGAGTTTGTATTTGCATCGGATAAGACGGTAAATAGGCTGATAAAAAGTAACAATGCTTAACACCGCCAGGTATGAAAGCCAGAAACCCAGTTCGGTGAGTGCAAACGGGTTGATAAATAAGGTAACAAAGGCTGATGCTGCCAGAATATTGTAAATGTTGATGTGCTGCCTGAACAGACTTCCGGCACTGATAAAACTAAACATAATTGCCGCTCTCGTAACGGATGGAGACATCCCGGTAAGCATGGCATAAAACCAAATGGCCAGAATAATAAAAAGAACCCGCAGATAATTCAGGCGTTTTGATTTTTTCATGGGTGACAGCACAAACTGCAAAACCAGGAAAATAATCCCCACGTGTAATCCACTGACGGCGAGTACATGCATAGCACCTGAAGCCGAATATGCATGCCTGACTTTATCCTGCAGTTTATCTTTATACCCCAGGCTTAATGCAGCAGCGACGGCAAACTCATCATCTTTCAGGCCCACCTCTCTGTACACGTTCAGCAATTTGTTACGCCAGCGCATCAGTTTTTGCTGCAGACTTCCTGTGTGATTGGAATCAATTAATTTCCATGTGCCGGATTTCAGGTATGCACTTGAGGCTATCATATGATATGCCATATAATCAGCATAATCAAATTCAGCAGGGTTTCCCGGATTGGTAATGCTGTTAAAATCGGGCTTAAAACTTATAAGACTCCCGGGCTTAAGGGCTTTTGCCATGCTGTCTTTTTGCAGATATACGCGCGCCTTATCCTCACCTGAATACCAATTATCTTTATGGCGATATGCCCGAATCCGGACATCCATGCCCACAGATTTCTCTGTTTCCCTGGGTGGAGATACAATTTCAGCTACAAGTAAGGCTTTTTCAGGCATTTCCACGGGTTGAACACGCTTTTGCCTATCGTTTGTAATGTAGAAACCAATTAACAAGAAAAAAACCAGGAGCAAACCGGGGATCGCAACGGAACCATTTCTGTCAGGAAATTTCTGATCAAGAAATAAAGCTGTAATAAGCAGAATGCCACTGATCAAAACGGGAATAAACCCAATAATCAGCTCAGACTGTAAGGCAAGCATTATTCCTGCCAAAAATGGCAGGAAAACCCGCACCAAAGGCATTGAACGAATCTTTTCCCCTAATTGCACATTCTAATATACAGGTTTTATTTTAGTTGGCCTCATTTTTTTCAAATTCATGCACAAGTTCCAGATCGCTTTTGTGAAGATTTTCAATCATTGCCTCCACTTCCGAAGCTCTGTAGTGATCTGGGTATGATTTCAGAAATTGCTTGTAATACGTTTCTGCCAGGCTATCGTTTTCAATCATGCTATCATAAATAAAGCCCTGATAATAGATCACAAAAGGCATGTTTTTATAATCCGGATAATTGTTTGATATGCGGGTAAGATAGGCAACGGCATCGTTGAAACGATTCACATTCATAGCGAGCTCTGCAGAACGAAACAGGTATTCAGGTGTAAGGGTGTCTTTCTTAAAATGATTTGCAAAATTCACATAAGCAACAATCATGCTGTTGGCTTCAGTGGTTTCAAGTTCATCTGATTTGTGCAGTTCTTTTTCCATGCTCGTAATATGCTGCACGAGACTGTCACGAGAAGGCTTAGCATGTTGGGTTGTTGTTTCATGCCCCTGTTCCTTTTCACCAGCATTGTTCTCTGCCTGCCTGCAGGAAACCAAAACGCTTAGTATGATAACACTTATGAAAACATGCTTCATCATAATTTCAAAATTTTATAATCAGTTTCAACTTTTCCTTTAGTGATAGCAGCAAGTTTTGATCTCAGCAGCCTTTTTCTTAGCGGAGCAGCCTTGTCTGTAAACAGAACCCCATTAAGGTGATCATACTCGTGTTGAATAACAATGGCCTGAAATCCGGAAAAGGTTTCTGTTTTTTCGTCAAGATTTTCATCCAGATAACGCATTCTCACCATTTCGAAGCGTTTCACCTCTTCATGAATTCCGGGTATACTGAGGCAACCTTCTTCAAATGCTATTTGCTCCTTGCTGTGCTCCAGAATTTCCGGATTAATAAAAACCCGTTTAAAGCCTTTCAATTCAGGGAACTCCTCTCCCATTGGGTTGGCATCTATCACATACAGCCGGAGTGATTTGCCAATCTGGGGAGCAGCCAAACCAACACCATTAGCTCTGTACATGGTTTCAAACATATCACTGATAAGAGGTTCCGGTTCAAAAGAATCAGGATCAATATCAATGGCTTTTTTACGAAGTACGGGATGACCGTATAAAACTATAGGATATATCATTGTTGTTTTTGTTTAGATTCAAGATACAACTGTAAAATAAGGGTAGCGCTTATCTTATCCACCAGGCCTTTATTCCTGCGTTTTTGCTTTTTCACGCCACCATCCAGCATGGCTTGATGAGCCATAACAGAGGTGTAGCTTTCATCCTGTGTTTCAACAGTTAAAGAGGGAAAAAGTTTCCTGCATTTTTTCATTGCTCCCTTAATTTGCGGGACCGGTTCCGAATCAGAGCCATCATCTTTTGTCGGATAACCAAAAACAATAGCATCTACCTGTTCATTTTCGACGTATTGCTTCAGAAAATCAAACAGATTTTTGGTATGAATGGTATCCAGACCGGTAGCAATAATTCTCTCAGGATCAGTTACTGCAATACCTGTCCGTTTAAAACCATAATCTATCGCCACGATGCGTCCCATAATGGCTACAAAGTTAAAAAAAATTTTATGTATGTGTTTTTTTTGTATCTTTACCTTATTAATCAAACCGATAGCAATTAAGTCATGCTGAAATTCAAACATTTTACCGTTTTACTGGCGATAGCCTTTATAAGTCATTCTGTTTCCGCCCAGTCTCTGCAAACTTTCTCAGGCATTTCTGCAGAAACGATGATACAGGATTCGCTTATTTCAGGATGCGTAACGGCATCCAATATTACAACCAATGGGTCCACAGCTTTTGGGGCTTTTGTCAATTCGAGCTCGGATTTTCCATTTGAATCCGGTCTTATCATGGCCTCCGGACCAATTGAAAATGCAGAGGGACCTGATGATGACACAAATGCAGGTGGATCTCTATCAACCGATTCAGATCCTGACCTTGACGACCTGGTATCTTACTCCATAAACGATGCCACTGTCATTGAATTTGACTTTACGCCAGCCAGCGATACCATACGATTTAATTACATTTTCGGATCGGAGGAGTTCCCTGAGTTTGCCAATTCATCCTTTAATGATGTGTTCGGTTTCTTTGTCAGCGGCCCGGGGATAAGCGGCCCGTATACCAACAACGCCATAAACATTGCTACTCTGCCAAATGGTTCACCCGTAACCATTGACAACCTGTACAACACGATGACATGGTATACTGGCAGTGTAGATCCCAGCAGTGGTGGGGAGGGACTAGCTTACAACAATGTTATCCAATACGACGGAGCTTCGATTAACCTGACAGCAGAACTTATTCTCACAGCCTGTCAGACATACCACATTAAGCTGGCAGTTGGTGATGCAGGTGACAGTTCCTATGATTCCGGTGTGTTCATTGAATCCGGAAGCTTTACCTCCGGTGTTGAAATTAATGCCGTAAACCACTCGGATGTGGGTACGGATGCAGACCTTTACGAAGGCTGTGAAAACTATTTTGTACTTGAACGCTCACCCAATTCACCCATAGACGAGGAAGTGGTGATCAATATTAATTATATGGCCAACAGCACGGCTGAAGAAGGTGTTGATGTTTCCGAAATTGATGATCAGGCATATATTGCACCTAACACAAATTCAGACACAATCTGGTATGACGCATTTAATGATGGGCTTGAAGAAGGCACAGAACTAATGATTCTTGAGTTCTGGACATCTTGTCCCTGTGGTGGCAGCGGAGGAAACTCCGTTATTGACACCATCAACATTTACGATGCTGAAAGCATAAAAGGCGGAATTCAGGATGTGCAGTTAAATTACTGCGGTGTCACACCGCCTGAAACACTTGAACTTGTAGCTGACGTTAACATTTATCCCGCATATTATGAGTGGAGTACCGGATCATTCAGCAATCAGATTACTGTAGAGCCAGAACCCGGCATACAAACCTACAGCCTGACCATCTCGGATGTTTGTGGTAATGAAGTATATGACAGCGTCAACATTCGTGTGTCGGATATGAACCTTACCGGCATTGATGTCGAACAGGTGAGTTGTTACAACAATTGCGACGGCAGCATGCAAATCAATGTAGAAAACGATTTCCAGCCATTTGAATACATTTACGGAAATGCTGATTACTTCTATCTGCCTGATAGCTTAACGTCAACCTACGACCCATTGGTGCAAAATCTCTGCCCGGGCGATTATTATGTGAAAATTGTGGATGATATTGGTTGCTATGTTGAAACTGAAGTAGAAGTACCCAATAAAGCGAACATCAACCTGTCACCCGGTATTCTGAACTCATCGGTTAACTTCTGCGAAGCCCCCGGTGAAATCACCCTGACTGCCGAGGCAAGCATTGATGATGCTATTTTTAATTGGTTTAATGGCGATGCCGACAGCACAACCACAGTAACACCGGCATCCGGGGAAAATGATTACTGGGTGGAAATCAGCGATCAGTGCGGAACAACCTTTGAAGATCATGTCATAATTCGTCTGTCGAATCTTTCAGTAGACGCTAATGTCACGGCTGACACATTAACGGACGGTTGTGGCGGTATGGTAAGCCTGTTTCCTTCAGGCGGATTTGAGCCATACAATTACTGGTGGTTACCACCCTTAAGCCAGTCCGGCGATGTAGTGGAAGAATTGTGTGCTGGCGAATATATTTTCCAGCTAACCGATGGTATTGGCTGTGAATACACCGACACGGTAGTTATTCCGGCATCAAACTCCGTTGCTGAAATCATCAGTCAGGGATTGACCATTTACCCAAATCCCGCAAAAGATTTTGCTTTCATTGATTTATCTGAGTTACCTGCCCAGAATGCCATTATTTCTGTTTACAACATCACGGGTAAATTGGTGTACACCGATAAAACAACCGAACAACTTTACAAAACCCGCAAACTACCGGCCGGCTCTTACATGTTGACAGTTGAACTGCCGGGCAAAAATCACCGGTATGTGGATAAGCTGGTTATCACCGAATAAACGATACCTCAAAAAATACGATAAAAAACTGCCCCCTTTTCCGGGGCAGTTTTTTTATACATTAACTTCCTGGGAGCAAAATACATCCTATGCTTTTCGTTATCTTTTATTTCAGCGACTGTTACGTAACAGGCAGAAAGGTTTTGAAATTTGACCTAAACTGACGTAATATTGTCGCATCATTTTTTATCTTTATCATGGGAAAAAGTTTTTCCAGATTAATGGTTTGATATGAAAAGGAAGCATTATGAAAAAAGAAATTAAATTCAGTTTGTTATACAGGGATATGTGGCAGTCATCGGGGAAATATGTGCCCCGTGCTGATCAGCTAAAGCGCATTGCACCTGCAATCATAGATATGGGATGTTTCGACAGAATTGAGACGAACGGAGGCGCCTTTGAGCAGGTAAACCTTCTGTTTGGAGAGAATCCCAATGAAGCTGTTCGCGAGTGGACAAAACCGTTCAATGAGGCCGGCATACAGACTCACATGCTTGAACGTGCACTGAACGGCATTCGCATGTATCCTGTACCCAGGGATGTCAGAAAGCTGATGTTCAAGGTAAAAAAAGCCCAGGGGGTTGACATTGCCCGTTCTTTTTGCGGACTCAATGACCACCGGAACCTGGAATTATCCATCAAATATGCCAAAGAGGCCGGAATGACTTCTCAGGCTACCCTGAGCATCACGCATTCGAAGATACATACTGTGGAGTATTACATGGGTGTAGTGGATCATGCCGTTGATTACGGTACCGATGAAATTTGTCTTAAGGATATGGCTGGTATAGGCAGACCCGTTTTTCTGGGAAAGCTGGTAAAAGCCATAAAAGATAAATACCCGCATTTGATTGTTCAGTATCACGGGCACAGTGGACCGGGCTTTTCCGTAGCATCCATGCTAGAAGTGGCAAAAGCAGGAGTAGATTATATTGACACAGCCATGGAGCCCCTGTCATGGGGAATGGTTCATCCGGATATCATCACTGTGCAGGCCATGCTTAAGGATGCCGGCTTTCAGGTAAAAGACATCAACATGCAGGCATATATGGAAGCCCGGGCACTGACACAGGAGTTTATTGATGATTTCCTGGGGTACTGGATCAATCCGAAAAACCGGCACATGTCATCCCTAATGGTAGCCCCGGGATTGCCCGGCGGTATGATGGGTAGCATGATGGCTGATCTTGAAAATGTGCATGCCGGCATCAACGCTCAGCTTACAGCTCAGGATAAAGAGCCCCTCACACTGGACGACCTGCTTGTTAAGCTATTTGAGGAAGTACAATACGTATGGCCCAAAATGGGTTATCCACCCCTGGTAACACCTTTCAGCCAGTACGTTAAAAATGTCGCACTGCTGAATATCATGAGTACCATGCAGGGCAAAGAGCGATTCCAGACAATTGACAACAACACCTGGGATATGCTGCTTGGAAAAGCCGGAAAACTGCCCGGACCTTTAGCACCCGAGATCATTGAACTCGCAAAAGAACAAGGCCGCGAATTCTATACCGGTGTCCCCCAGGATAATTTCCCGGACGAACTGGACAAATACCGGGAAGAAATGGAAGAAAAAGGCTGGGACACAGGTCAGGATGACGAAGAACTCTTTGAGCTGGCTATGCATGAACGGCAATACAGGGATTATAAATCCGGCGTTGCCAAGGAACGCTTTTACAAAGAACTCCAGAATCTAAAGGATAAAGAAAGAAGCGGCAAGCAGGACGAAAGTCTTAAAAAAGAATCCTCAGACAAAGACATTGAAGATGTTAAATCACCATATTACGGCAGAATTTATTTTGAGTTAAGCCTTGATATGGATGAAGCCGGAATACAGGTAGGTGATAAAGTTGAAGAAGGCGAACGGATTTGCTACCTCGAATCCCATTCCACATATCAGGAAATCAATGCCTGTTGCGATGGGGAAATTGTCGAAATAAACTTCAAACAGGGAGATATGATTACAAAAGACGATATCATCGCCCGGATTCGAAGAAAACGATAAAATTTATATTAAAAAAGGCGTCAGATTTGGCGCCTTTTTTTTAGCTTTGTACAAAGCCAAGTTTGGTCTTTTAACACACCCACTTTTTTATTCAAATCTGTCAATTTGCTATCTTTTTTTGGCAGGAAATTCCTATGTTTGCATTTTGATCACATAAACATAACCCGCATTTAACACAAACGCAATGAAAGATTTGACAGGTAATCTTAAAACGCAGTTGGCAAGCCATCCTTCATTAAACAAAAATGCCACACGCGAAAACCTTATTGAGGCAAGTGTAAAGAATAAAGAATGCCTGGTTGCAAAAAACGGATGTCTTGCAACCTGGACACCCGCCGAATCAACCGGCCGCAGTCCCAAGGACACCCTGATGGTTAAGCGGCCGGAATCTCAGATTCATATTGACTGGAATTCACCTAATAATCTTCCCATGACAGAAGAATTGTTTGACATGGTATTTGAAGATGCTGTGGATTTTCTGAACAAGTCGGACAAACTGTATCAGACAGACAGGGTTATCGGGGCAGACCCGGATTATGCACTGCCGGTAAAAACCATAACTGACAACGCTCTGACATCTGTATTTACAGACAATATGTTTCGGCCTGTATCTGATAAAATTGAGAATTCCTGTTTTTACGACAAAGGCTTTACACTTATCAGTTTGCCATACCATAAACTGGACAAGAAAAAATACGAATGGAAACTCCGCAAGAAAAACGGAGACACAACGGACATGATCGTGGCAATGGATCTGGACCGCCGCATGGGCGTGATTATTGGCTCGGCTTACCTGGGCAGCGTTAAAAAGCTAATGTTTACCGTGATGAACTACTACCTTCCTTTTGAAGGTGTACTTCCACTGCACTGCAGCGCAAATGTTGGCAACGACGGCAATTCAGCACTGATTTTAGGCTTGTCCGGAACGGGTAAAACCACGCTGTCAGCCGACCCCAACCGCGCATTGCTGGGTGATGATGAGCATGGCTGGTCCGAAAACGGTATTGCCAATTTTGAAAATGGCTGTTATGCTAAAATGATTGACATTGATCCGGCCAAAGAACCGGATATTTACAAAGCTGTCATGCACTATGATGACTACCGCAAGCATGGCTCCATTGTGGAAAATGCTATGATCTACCCAAACGGGGAGTTTGATTTTCATGACGACAGGCTTACACCCAACTCGCGTGCATCCTATCCGTTAACCTACCTGCCAAACATTTCAGAAAGCAGCACAGCGGGACATCCCAATACCATTTTATTCCTGACTGCAGATGCATACGGTGTTTTGCCACCGGTATCACAACTTGATAAACATCAGGCCATGCTGTGGTTCCTAATGGGTTACACCTCTAAGCTGGCCGGAACTGAAACCGGCATCACCGAACCGGTAGCTACCTTCAGCCGCTTTTTCGGTCAGCCTTTTATGCCTTCATTGCCATCGGTGTATTCACAGATGCTGGGCGAAAAAATGGATAAGTACAACACCAATGTTTACCTGATAAACACAGGCTGGACAGGCGGAAAATACGGAACCGGCGAACGGATTGATTTGCCACTGACCCGAAAAATGGTAGAAGCGGCCCTCAACGGGAGTCTGGAAAATGCCGATTACGAAACCGATGAGCTTTTCCATGTCAACATTCCGAAGAGCGTTCCGGGTGTACCATCTGAAATGCTGAAACCGGTAAACACATGGAAAGACAAAGATGACTACGAAAAAACAGCCAAAAACCTGGCAGCACAATTTAGTGCGCATTTCAACAAAGCCTATGGCAAAAACAACATTTCCCCGGAGGTGAAAATGAACTGCCCCGGGAAATAAAATACCCTTTCATTTTTTTCATTTTCAGGCTGCTTTGGGAAATCGGAGCAGCTTTTTTTATTTTGGAAATGGTCATATCGTGGTATGTACCTTCACAAGGCAGGAGACGCCTGCCTGCCGCCTGCCTGTCGGCAGACAGGGACAGGCAGGGAAAGCCTGTGCCCGGCAATGGCATGGGTTGTGGCGGCAGAGAAACAGCGACCACAATGGCGGAACCATGGCGTTATGCCTGGTGTAGCCGGAAGCTCGTTTTCCTGCCATCCACCACTGCCATTGCAGGGTACAGCTTGCAGGCGCATGCCAACCCGCCATTGTTTTTATGGCGGGATGTGCCCAAAAAAACAAAGCATATAAAAAACCAACTTATTTTAATACAGACTTAAGGTCGTGAAATGGTAATTTCCGGTTCCACCTTTACGCCAGCCTGGATAAACAACACACCCACAGGGCAGTTGTTAGCCGTCATTTCAAAGGCTTTTTGCAACTTGCTTTCGGGTGCATCTGAGGTAACATGCAGGTTAATCTGCACACGCTCAATGGTGGCTTCACCCTTTTCTGCAATCAGTTCGCACTTCATGGCGCTAAGCTGCAGTTTCATTTTATCCGCCATCATCTTGTATATGGTAGTAATGCATCCGGCATAGCCCATCACGGACACTTCCAGTGCGGTAGGACCTTCATCTTTACCGTGCTGTAAATATGGCAAGTCCATGGTGATGTCATGATCTCTGCCGTTATCAACGATGGATTTGAAACCCTCTTTCCAGGTTGAAGTAATTTTCATATCGTAAACGTTTCGCTGTTTGTTATGCTCATCTGATTTATACGGAATTGCTTGTCGGTCTCTTTAAACGTTAAAGCGGATGTGTAAAATATCACCATCGTCAACAACATAGGATTTACCCTCAACATGAAACTTACCGGCATCTTTTACTGCTTGCTCGCTTTTGAGCTCAATAAAATCCTGATATTTCATAACTTCGGCACGGATGAATCCTTTTTCCAGATCGGAATGGATAACACCGGCTGCCTGAGGTGCTGTCATGCCTTTGCGGATGGTCCAGGCACGGTTTTCTTCTTCGCCTATGGTAAAAAATGACTGCAGGTTAAGCATATCATATGCTTCGCGGATCAACAGATTAACACTGGGTTCGGAAAGACCGTAATCATCAAGAAATTCACGACGCTCATCTTCATCATCCAGTTCCGCGATTTCGGATTCTATGCCGGCGGCAATGCGCAGAATTTTAATATCCTCGTCCTCCATTGCTTTCCTGACAGCCTCAACGTATTTGTTATCTTCTGTTGCCGAGGCATCATCCACATTGCATACAATCATAACAGGTTTGGCCGAGTAGAGAAACAGGTCATCAATTACATGTGTTTGTGATGGTTTTACCGGGGCGGTGCGGGCGGGTTGCATGTCTTCGAGGTGATCTTTGTATGTTTTCAGGATCTCCAGATCAGCTTTGGCGTCTTTATCTCCTGCCCTGGCAAGTTTTTCGGTACGTTCGATTTTACGGTCGATGGTATCAAGATCTTTTACCTGAAGCTCGAAATTAACCGTTTCCCAGTCGCGAACAGGGTCAACAGAACCGTCCACATGGGCAAGGTTTTCATCATCAAAACAGCGCAGGACATGTATGATGGCATCGCTGCTTTTTATATCGTTGAGAAAAGCATTTCCGACACCTTCGCCCCTGCTGGAGCCTTTTGTAAGGCCAGGCACATCAACGATATCCACCGTTGCAGGCACTTCCTTTTTTGTTGGTTGCAGTTTGGTCAGCTCCGGAAGCCGCGGATCCGGTACGTTGATAACACCAATGTTTGATTTGTTTGTTGCAAACGCATAGTTTGTGGCTTCTGCCTTTGTATTGGACATGCAATTGAAAAGGCTTGTTTTACCACAATTTGCCAGTCCGATGATTCCGCAATTTAATCCCATAATTCATTTTTATTTCAGTCGCACAAAGGTAAACATTTTTAACGGCCTGCATATGGAATTTTTACAATATTGACATGGTAATAATACCTGTTCGGACGGCATGACCATAAGTTATAATTCAAAACAAACCTATTTCTTCTATACCTGTGGACATGACAGGATGGGGAATAGACAGGCTTCGCTGCACCCAGCTTTTCTGTGGAACCTGATTTCATTGTTCTTTTGGATCGCCAAAAGAACCAAAAGCTCGTGCAGCAGAATATTTGTTA
>CAYQMB010000012.1:0-45269 GCA_964418565.1 uncultured Bacteroidales bacterium
TATCAACAAAAATGTGGAAATTGGTGAAGGTTGCTGGATAGGCCCCAACGCCACCATCATGGAAAACGTTAAAATCGGCAAAAACTGCAAGATTTTTCCGGGTGCTGTTATCGGAGCCATTCCTCAGGATCTTAAATACCAGGGCGAAGACACGTATGTGGAAATAGGAGACAACAATACCATTCGTGAATTTGTCACCGTAAACAGAGGCACTGCTGCCAAACAGGTAACAAAAATCGGCAACGACAACCTCATTATGGCCTATTCACATATTGCTCATGATTGCGTGCTGGGCAACCGTATTATCATGGCCAACGCCGTACAGCTTGCCGGTGAGGTACAGGTTGACGACTGGGCAATTATTTCCGGTACGGCTGCTGTGCATCAGTTTGTGCATATAGGCGCCCATTGCATCATTGCCGGCGGCTCACTGGTTGGAAAAGACGTTCCGCCTTACACAAAAGCAGGCCGCTATCCGCTTACCTTCACAGGTGTAAACTCCATTGGTTTGAGAAGGCGCAATTTCACCAACCACAAAATCAACGAAATTCAGGAAATATACCGCAAGCTGTTTAACAATGGCATGAACCGCAGTCAGGCCATTGATTATATTGAAGCCGACATGGCGGCCACCAAGGAGCGCGATGAAATCATTTTATTTGTCCGCAACTCCAAGCGTGGCATCATTAAAGGCTATTTTGAAAAATAGGCTCTTTCTACTCTAGATTTCAGATAATTATTTTTCACTAAGCGGATTCCAGCCCTGTGCCTGCAGAGGTATCTCGTTACCATTGCGGGCAATCATCATGTATCCTTTGCTTTCGGGTACCATATGACCGATGATGGAGATGCCAGGTATGGCGGGTATTTTCTCGTGGTCTTCCAGTGGCACCGTAAACAAAAGCTCATAATCTTCACCCCCGTTTAATGCAGCAATACCAGGATCAAGCCGAAATTCTTCCGCTACTTTACGGGTTTCCAGACCGATGGGGATTTTCTCTTCATACAGGCGGCATCCCAGTTTGGATTGCTTTGCAATGTGCAGGATATCGGATGACAGGCCATCGGAAACATCAATCATGGCCGTGGGGGTAATACTATGCTCAGCCAGCAGGTTAACAATATCGTTTCGTGCCTCTGGTTTCAGCTGTCTTTCGAGTACATAGGGATATTCGTTCAACTTTGGCTGGATTTTGGGATCTTTCATAAATATTTTCTTTTCCCGCTCCAGCAATTGCAGACCCAGGTAAGCTGCACCCAGATCACCTGAAACACAAATCAGTTCCGTGTCGGCCGCGCTGTTGCGTTTTACGGCTTTACCACTCTCCACCGACCCCAGAGCCGTCACACTGATTGCCATTCCTGTCAGCGAGCTTGTGGTATCGCCACCCACGAGATCCACATTGTGCCTTTGGCAGGCTTCTTTCATCCCTGCATAAAGGTCTTCAAGGTTTTGCAGTGAGTATTTTGATGAGATGGCAATGGATACGATCACCTGTTCAGGTTTGCCGTTCATGGCATAAATGTCGCTGAGGTTCACGATGATGGCTTTGTAACCCAGGTGTTTCATGGGGGTGTAAATCATATCAAAATGTATGCCCTCAATAAGCAGATCAGTGGTAGCCAGGCTGTCCCGCTCACCGTGGTTCAAAATGGCAGCATCATCACCAATACCATATACTGTGGATTTTTGATGGGATTCAAAACCCCCGGTCAGGTGATCTATCAAACCAAATTCTCCAAGTTCTTTTATGTTGTGTTTTTTTGTCATATCTCAGATTTTAGTGCAAAAGTAGGCATTGTTTGGCAAAGATTTTGCTTAAAATGCTATAAATGATTTTGCTTCACATCTGTGGATGAGAGACAATCATTTTTTTACTACATTTGTTAAAACGCAAATCGCATGAAAAAAATAATCCTCATAATACTTGCAGCAAGTCTTTTGCAGACGCATGTCATTGCGCAGAACAAAGCCCTGTACACAGATTACCTGGATAAAGTCCAGTTGTTTGATGCAGGTGAATTCAGTGAGCTGGAGCATCTGCCCCTGAAATCGTATCAAATCGGTAATGCCTGCATCGGCTATGAGGATAATGCTGATAATTTTAAGGTCTATTACGACAATTACACCTTTTCCATCAACAGCTTTGTCAGCGACTACACGGTTACAGACAACCTGGTTGCTTACAATCTGAACAGTCAGCTTAAAGTATTTGACAAAGGCGAAAACACCACACTGTCGGTTCTTGTAGGCAGTTATAAAGCCAATGATGAGCTGGTCGCGTTTTTTGACAAGCAGGACATGCGCTTTAATGTCTACTGGAACGGGGAAATAATCAACCTGGATGATCAGCTTGCCGGAGAAGCGACAACAGAATATACGGCCGGGGAAAATACGCTGATTTACCTTGACAGCCGCAATTACCTCAATTTGTTCTACCGAGGTGAAATCATCGAATTGCTTTACAAAGACAGAGCCGTGTCATACAAAGCCGGTCGCGATATGGTTGCCTGGGTAGAAGCGCCCATGAACAATTTTCATGTCTTTTACAAAGGCAACTTTGTGCAGCTCGAAACCTTTGAACCCAAGTCCTATATTGTCGGAGATGGGTTTGTGGCTTATATTGATTCCAACGATTACCTTAAAGTATACGACGGAAACGAAACGGTTACCGTAAGCTTTGATACGCCGGGTATGTACAGAGTGGAAGATGAGTTGCTGATATACAGTGTTCAGAATTACTTCAAAGTTTACTGGCAGGGGCAATCCTATACGCTTGAAAATTTCATTCCCAAATCATACAGGTACGATATGAACCTCATTGCCTGGGAAGATGAACAGGGAAACCTGAATGTATTTGACCGGGGCAGCAGAGGCACCGTTTCCTATGAAGACATTACTGAATACGGCTGCCACGGCCATACACTGTATTACAGCTATGGTGTCAAGTCAAACGATATTTACTGGAAAGGGGAAATATACACAGGTGAATAGTGTCCAATTCTGCGGATCAACATACTGAAAGCATCAAAGCAGCAGCCCTGGAGGCAGGCTTCGACGCTGTGGGCATTGCTCCACCCGACATTTCCGTTGAAGAACAGGCGTTCTTTTCCGAGTGGCTGGAGTCCGGTTACCATGCCGGCATGGGGTATATGGAGCGCAATGTTGACAAGCGAAGGGAGCCTGACAAACTGTTCCCGGGTGTAAAATCCGTAATTGTACTCTTAAAATCCTACCACAGTGACTCACAACAGGATATTCCATATAAAGTATCCCGTTACGCCCTTGGCCGCGATTATCATAAACGCCTGAAAAAACGCATGAAAGGGCTGCAGGCAAAAATACAGGAGATCATTGGGCAGGAATTCCGCTCCCGCCCGTTTACGGATTCGGCCCCGGTATTTGAGCGCAGTCTGGCTGTAAAAGCCGGACTGGGAAGGCCGGGTAAAAACACCAGCCTGATTCATCCCCGTCTGGGATCATTTGTTTTCATCGCAGAGTTGTTTACGGATATTGAGCTCACCTTTGATCAGCCTTCCAACAGAACCATCTGCGGCAGATGCACACGCTGTATTGATGCCTGTCCCACAAACGCCATCTCGGCTGAGGGTGTAAATTCCGAACGCTGCATTTCATACCACACCATCGAAACCCGGGATGACATTCCGCAGTGGATACAAGACAGGCTAAACGGCTGGGTGTTCGGCTGCGATATTTGTCAGGAGGTATGTCCTTACAACAAAAAGCCGTTACAAATGGATGATGCAGATTTCCAACCCGGACCACATCTTGAAAAAATCAATGCAGATTTTCTTTCCGGAATTACCGATGATGATTTTGTAAAGGTTTTTGGTGGCACACCAATGATGCGAACAGGCCGCGATAAGCTGTTACGCAATATAAAAGCCGTAAAAGATGGTTCTAAAAAGCCCGGAAGCCAATAATTTTCCGGACTTCGCTGAGTGTTTTGGATGCACTTTCACGGGCTTTTTCCCGACCCATTTTCACCACTTTTCTCAGGTATTCATCATCATTCTCAATGGCTTCAATGCGATCCCTTACCGGAGCAACCTGTTTGTTGATGTCTTCTGACAGTTGTTTTTTCAGATCACCGTAACGTATGTTACAGTTTGCATAATCGTCTTTAAAGGATTGCAGCACATCCGGTTCAGACACCAGATTCATAATCGTAAAAAGGTTCTGTATTGGTTCACTTACCGGGGAATTGGGCTCTGTTGGTCCGGCATCGGTTTTGGCTTTCATCACCTTTTTACGGAGTTGCTTTTCCGTATCGGAAAGATACAGGCCATTGCCTTCGGATTTTCCCATTTTACCGCTACCGTCCAGCCCCGGAACTTTTACCAGCTCATTGTCGAAATTAAAGGCTTTGGGAATTCTGAAAAGATCCGTTTTGTACATGCGGTTAAAGCGTTTGGCAAACTTACGCGCCATTTCGAGGTTTTGCTCCTGATCTTTTCCCACAGGTACATGAGTGGCCTGATGTATGAGTATGTCTGCAGCCATCAGCACCGGATAGGTTAACAGACCGGAATTGACATTTTCGGGTTGTTTGCGGGCTTTTTCCTTAAAGGATGTGGTACGCTCCAGTTCACCCAGGTAAGCATTCATATTAAGCAGCAGGTACAGCTCCGGGATTTCAGGCACATCGCTTTGAACGTAAATAGTAGCCGCTTCGGGATCCATGCCGGCAGCCAGATACTCAACCAGCACCTGACGCACGTTATTATGCAGATTTTCCGGTGTTGGATGGGTGGTTAGGGAATGGTAATCAGCAATAAAAAAATAGCAATCATGCTCATGCTGCATTTTAACAAAATTCGTTACTGCACCCAGATAGTTGCCCAGGTGAAGTTTACCGGTTGATCGTATACCACTCAATACTCTAGCCATAATCGCTGTAATTCATTAATTGTTAACATGTAAAATTGAATCCATTTTCTGCTTGCTGGAAACCAGTTTCAACGCCTGCTCCACATCCGTATCGGATTTAAGGTTGTATTTTATCTGGCCTTTTTGATAATAATACCGGCTGACAATTTCACCAGCCATCAGCTCAGTAATTTCGTCCTTAAACAACTGCAGGTCTTTTTCTCTGTTATGAGCGATTTTATCAGCAAGTTGCTCAAACTCAGATTCAGCAACCTCATAATATTTTTCTTTTTTGGCAACCTCAATCAGCTCGTGAAGGTTTTCCTCACTATTGGTTTCGTAATCAAAATCCTTATCATTGAGAAAATCAATGAACTGCTGATAAATTTCATCCGTGATACTGAATTGCTTCGGTACCGGGATGCTGTCGTTCTGATAACGATACAGGTTGGCAAATTTAAAAATCATCTGATCCTGCATCAGGTAAGCGCTGATTTTGCTGAGCTTATTCACATCTGTTTCCATGTCAGGTTTGATACCGCCGCCATCATAAACAGTCCGGCCATTACGTGTCTGGAATTCCGACATGATGCTGTCGGGAATGCGTCCTACACTACCGTCTTCGTTTCTGTGCGCATAGTCGAGCGCCTGAATGCATCGACCGCTGGGGATGTAATATTTGGCAGTGGTGACTTTCAGTTTTGCATTGTAACTCAGCTCCCGTGTTGTCTGTACAAGGCCTTTACCAAAGGTGCGTTTACCAACCACAACAGCTCTGTCGAGATCCTGCATGCAGCCGGAAACAATTTCACTGGCAGATGCCGAACGGCTGTTGACAATCACGGCCAGGGGGATTTCTGTATCGTAGGGTTTCATACTGGCCTTGTATTCTTTATTCCAGCGCTCTACTTTACCTTTGGTGCTGACAACCGGTTCGCCCTGCGGGATAAACAGGTTACAGATTTTCACGGCTTCAATGAGCAAGCCGCCGGGATTGTTTCTTAGATCCAGCACAAGGGCTTTGGCCCCTTTTTCTTCTTTAAGTTCCACCACGGCATTACGCACTTCTGCAGCGGCTTTGTTCGTAAAATTGGTCAGGCGGACATAGCCGACGTCTTCATTGAGCATACCATAATAAGGAACCGGGTTTACCTGTACTTTTTGCCGTTGGATTTTCACGTGTTCCCGTTTTTCAGAAACGGCTCGTTCAATTTTCACATCAATCTCAGTGCCGGGCTGACCTTTCAGCAAATCACTGACTTCCGATGTTGATTTACCTTTCAGGCTTACTCCATCCACTTCAAGTATGGCATCACCGGCTTTAAGCCCGGCTTTATCAGCGGGGAAACCCTTGTAGGGATCTGAAACAATAACATAATCCCCCTGTTTTCTGATCAGGGCTCCAATGCCACCGTACTGACCGGTAGTCATAAAGGTAAGGTCTTCAATTTTCGATTCGGGTATGTATACGGTGTAGGGATCAAGGGATTTCAACATCTCATCAATCCCTTTTTTGATGGTTTTACCGTAATCAATATCATCCACATAATACAGATTCAGCTCTTTAACCAGGGAAGAAAAAACATCCAGATGCTTAACCAGCTCAAAATTTGTGCTGGTATGGGATGAAAATATCACGGCAGAACTGCCAATAACCAATACGGTTATCACACTGATTAAACGTGTTTTGTACTTTTTAAAAAAATGTTTCATACAACAGGTTCGTTTGCGCTCAATTCAGTTAAACGTTGTAAAGTTAGAATTATTTTTGATTCCATTTCATGGCTAGCGGGAACATCCGGGGACAAATAGATGATTGCAAGCTTAAGGGATTTTCCGTTTTCCTCAAGTGCATTAAACAACGGCTGCTTATGCTGGCGCCATGCTTCCCTTATCAGGCGTTTAATACGATTCCGCTTAACAGCAGTCTTGTGGTACTTTTTGGGTACAGATATCAGCAATTCAACGGCTGATACCGGGTTGTTTTGAGCATCAAACTGGTATTGTACCTTCAGGGGAGAAATACGGAATTTGCTTCCCTTTCGGAACAGATGTTCAATATCATCATTGAGGTAAAGCCGTTCTGACTTCGGAAAGCCACAGGGTTTCTTTGATGTTCCCTTGTTCAGATCAGGCATGCATAGGGCTTATTTCCGGCTGCGTTTGTTGTACTCACTAATGTAACGATCCAGTGCCATGCTCATTGACGGAGCTTTGGGCTGAGGAACTTTTACATCCAGTTTCAGATCGTGATCCTCAACAGATTTATGCGTTGTGGGGCCAAAAGCAGCAATTTTGGTTGAATTTTGTTTAAATTCAGGAAAATTAGCAAACAAGGACTGAATGCCACTCGGGCTAAAAAACACCAGTACATCATAGTCCACATTTTCCAGGTCGGATAAATCAGCATGCACGGTTTTGTACATATCTGCCCGGGTAAAGTCAATACCGGCTTTTTTAAGTTTGTCCGGTATGTTCTTTTTGGAAACGGTGCTTAAGGGAAGAAGGTATTTTTCATCCTTATGCTTTTTAATGAGTTTTAGCAAATCATCAAATTTGCCATCACCATAAAAGATTTTGCGCTTCCTGTAAACAATATATTTCTGCAGGTAGAATGCTACTGATTCTGACATGCAAAAGTATTTCCAATCGTCTTCAACTGTGATTTTCATTTCCTCACAAAGCCGGAAAAAATGATTCACTGCTGTCCGGCTTGTAAAAATCATAGCCGTATGATCCGCAATGTTCACTTTACTGCGGCGGAAATCTTTTGCCGGAATGCCCTCAACCTGTATAAATGGTCTGAAGTCAATTTCAAGCTTGTGTTTTTCTGCAAGGTCAAAAAAAGGTGATTTCCCTGAAGCAGGTTTTGGCTGTGATACCAGAATCCGTTTAATCTTTGAACTCATATAATTCCTCGCGTTTTAAATAATGCCTGTTATGTATTTAACCAACACCAAAACAGGTAGCAATTCGAGGGCACAAAGATACAAAAAAATAAGGATAAAAGAAATCCGATTTGCAAATGCAATCTGAAAACCGCGATACAACTTGATCAGGAAAAGCAAAACAAATAAACCGGCATAAAACCAGACAATCACAGTTTTAACCGTATCGTCAAGGTAGAGCATACCAAACAGTGCCGGAAACAAAAGCAGAGCATACCATTTGTTCAGGCCCATCCATGCCTGAAGGTAAGTGTTCTGCAATTCAAATGCATTTGTCAGGAAACCAATTACATGATACACAACAAAGCGAATCAGATAAAAGGCCGAGACAACACCCAGGATTATCAGATACATCAGCATCTCCGGATTTGGCGGAAGATTAATGTTCAGATGCCTTACCGAAAGAAAAAGCATCATGCTCAGGTTAATCAGAAACACCATATTCAGGATAAAAGCATTTCTCTGACTTAAAGTATTGCTGTTGTCCTGATGCATTTTTTCAGTTTCCTTTTTAATGAAACTGGCTTTCATCAGACGTATAAACAGGCGTGGCTTTAAATAATACGCCCACAAGACACCCAGTATACCCAAAACCAGCACAAGCAGGAGATAATCCTGATACGACCTGTCGCTTATAGGGATGCCTTCAAACATTTATTCCAGAATAAAATCTGTCGAACCGATCATATAGCCGTCCATATACAACTCAACGGGGTATTTGCCGGGCAACAGACTTTGCTGCACATCATAATAGATAGTCACATCAAGAAACTGACCATCGTACTGGATATCGCGACTGGCAGAATAAGCAAGGCTTTCCTCTTCGAAAGTGAAAATATTCTCATCATTATTCACAAGCACATAACCATCCGGGCGCACAATTCTGAGGTAGATGGTTCGTGGTCCCGGCTCGGCAACGCTGTTTTCAATCAGCGTAAAGCTGGTTTCAATCTTGTCTACTTTGCCGGCTTTATTGGCCTCACGATCTGAGCTAAAGAAGTTATCCTTTTTAAATGGCTGCGCTACAATGCTGGTGGCTTTTACCATGGCTGCTTTTTGCACAGTAAGCTCAAGCTGGTCGTTTTTGTTAACAACCTCATCCATTTCATACTGCAACCGCTGATTGCTTTCTCTGACCTCGTTGTTTTCAGCCATAAGCTGATTATTCAGCTGGTTCAGAGAATCAATCTGATACACATAGGATTTCATAATGCGGCGTAGTGTTTCGGTTTCTTCTTTATATTTCCGAATCACAGCAGCATTATTGGCTTTTACGGTTTTAAGTTCATCAAGCAGGACAGCGATTTTTTCCTGTTCCTTGTTCAGCTTTTTTTCCATGCTGTCATTTTCTGTCTGGATGGAATCATAATCCGTATATAGCTCCTCAAGGTCCTCTTCAATAAACTCCTTGGCCGACACGGTCTGGCCTAATTCCTTTTCAAGATTATCATAATCCTGATTCATCTCTATTAAAAGGTATCCAACCACGCCTATGGCAATCACCATAACAATGATGAGCAGGGTAAGCAATCTGGTGGTCTTATCTTTATCCATAATCTTCTGTTTTGTTTGCTACAAAAATACAGATAATACAACGAAAAAAGAAATGCTTCTATTGTCATACGTTAAACTCAATTCGAATATGCTAAGGTTTTATGTTTCAAAATACTGTATGTCGGCAAAACGGTTTTAACGCATTTTTCTATTTTTGCATGCAATTGTTTCGTATTTTTGGTCGTTGAATGAACAGATTATGGAGATACACAGCATAGAAACAGGAAATTTCAAGGTAGACGGTGGTGCCATGTTTGGGGTTGTGCCAAAGGTTTTGTGGGAGCTGCTCTACCCGGCCGATGAGCATAATTTATGCCCTTGTGCCTGCCGATCCATGCTGATAAAACAGGAAGACAGGGTGATTTTGGTGGATACTGGCATTGGCGATAAGCTGGAAGCAGATTTTGCCAAACATTATCACATGTTCGGGGATGACACCCTGCTAAAATCCCTTGCCGAACAGGATATTTCCCCGGAAGATGTTACCGATGTAATCCATACCCATCTGCATTTTGATCATTGTGGCGGAACCATTGGCAAATCAGAAAATGGAGATTTGTATCCGGCATTTCCCAACGCTAATCTATGGGTTAGCAAAGCCCAGTGGGAGTCAGCTAATGAGCCAAATCTGAGGGAAAAGCCTGCCTTTCTTGAGGAAAATATCCGGCCGATGGAAAGCAGTGGCAAGCTCAGGCTTGTTAAGGAAAACACCGAGTTGATTCCGGGAGTTGAGCTGCGGCTTTTCAACGGACACACGACTGGCCTGATGGCCGTAACAGCAAATACAGGTACACGGCGTGTTGTTTTTGCCGGCGATGTAATGCCTGCAATGCCTTACATCCGGTTACCATACATATCAGCCTACGATGTTGAACCCTTGACTGTTCTGGATGAGAAACAAGCCCTGCTGAAAGAAATAGAAGCCAATCGCGATATTCTCTTTTTCCAGCATGACATCAACACCGAGGCCTGCAGCTTAAAACAAACCCCAAAAGGCATACGGGAAGATAAAACACTTAAAATCAAAGACCTTGCGTAAACTCATCACATATTTGCTGATACTTGCACCAATAGTATTTGCTTCCTGTTCGGATGACTGGGAAAGTTCCCGTACCGTTGATAAACTTACGGCTCAAGACTGGTCGCTTTACATGTACGTTGACGGCGTGGAAAACGAAACCGTCTCTATGGTAGAAACAACCTACATTTTCAAACCTGACGGAGAGTTTATCCAGCATCGGAGTGAAGACCAGGAAATCAGCTCAACATGGGAGCTAAAGGAGGACAACAATTACATCCGCATTGCTTCCTCTGTGTTTAAAATACGCACCCTGACAAACCGCATACTCACTCTTGAGTATGGCCAGGATGTTTTGTATTTTCTTCCTGAAGAAGACTAGTCCACCATTTCCAGAAGGGAATCAATATACTCACGGTGATTGGCAAGCCGTGGAATCTTATGCTGTCCGCCAAGTTTGTTACGCGACTTCAGCCACTTGTAAAAGCTGCCATCTTTCATTACCACCACTTCCGGTGGGCCGAGGGTCATGTTTTTATACCGTTTAGCATCGTAATCAGAATTTATTTCACGCAGGGTCTCATCAAGGATTCGGACAAATTTATCCAAGTCATCCGGTTTATTGATGAATTCAAACAACCACTGATGCGCGGCGTTTTTCTGATTTTTATCAAAATACCTGGGAGCAGCTGTGTACTCACGAATAACGGCTCCGGTTTGCTCACAGGCTTTATTCAAGGCCTGCTCGGCATTATCAATAATCACCTCTTCGCCAAAAGCATTGATGAAGTGTTTGGTACGCCCGGTAACACGGATTTTATACGGGCGTTTGGAGGTAAACATAACCGTATCCCCAATCTTATACCGCCACAGGCCTGTGTTTGTAGTAATTAACATGGCGTAATTCTTTCCGGTTTCCACCTCCCACAACGGAATGGCTTGCGGGCTGGAATTGTCTATTTCTTCCATGGGAATAAATTCATAATATATGCCATAATCCAGCATCAGCAGCATATCATTGGTGGATGGGTCATCCTGCATGGCAAAAAAGCCTTCCGAAGCATTGTAAGTTTCCATATACTTCATATCCGGATTTGAAATGATGCTTTTATACATTTCCCGGTAAGGAGAAAAGCTCACACCACCGTGAACAAACAGCTCCAGGTTAGGCCATACTTTACTGATATCATCTTTCCCTGTAATTTCCATCACGCGCCTCAACAAAACCAGGAACCAACTGGGGACACCTGTCATACCTGTTACGTTTGTGTTGATGGTACTGTGGGCTATGCGTTCAATTTTTTCCTCAAACTCCTCCATCAGTGCTATGTCCTGATTAGGAACTTTGGAAAAATATGTCCAGAACGGCAGATTACGAATAATCACAGCCGACAAGTCCCCGTAAAAGGTCTTTTCACTCATGTTACTGCCCTTGTGACTTCCCCCAAGTGCCAGTGTTTTTCCGGCAAAGAACTTGGTATCCGGATTCTGGTCAATATACATGGCATATATATCCTTGCCGCTTCTGAAGTGACACTCTTCAAGGGCTTCCTTTGAAATGGGTATAAATTTACTGCGGTCTGATGTGGTACCGCTTGATTTGGCAAACCAGCGAATATCCGTAGGCCACAAAATGTTCTGTTCACCTTTTAACACACGTTCAACATCTTCTTTGATGTCGTCGTATTCGTTGATGGGCAAACGGGTAGAAAAAGTGTAATAATCCTTTATCTCATCAAAATGATAGCGCTTTCCGTATTCGGTATTTTTTGCCAGGCTAAGCAATTCACGAAATTGTTCATCCTGCACCTTGTGAGGCCTGCGCCTGAATTCTTCGATTTGCTCCAGTCGCTTGAAATTGACCAGGCTTAATATTGAATTTATTACTGCCATAGCGTCCTTTATATTCTAACAAATTTGCTTATTTTTAACGACATAAAAAAAGTTTTTATGAACTGGCTGGATATCATCATCATATTACCGGCGTTATGGTTTGGTTATAAGGGTTTTAAAAAAGGCCTGGTTAAAGAAATTGCCAGCCTGGCTGCCTTGTTTTTAGGAATCTGGGTAGCTGTTGTGTTTTCCCATTACCTGGAATCCCTTCTGAGTTCAAAAACAGAACTGAATGAAAATTACATCCCGCTAACGGCATTTGCCATCCTGTTCATTCTTACAGTCATCCTGGTGCATTTGCTTTCCTCCAGCCTTGACAAACTCGTTAAAGCAGTGGCAATGAACTGGCTGAACATGATTGCCGGCACCGCTTTCGGCCTTATCAAAGCCCTGCTCATTGTTGGCGCTCTGATTTTTGTTTTTGATCAGTTTATTGTCGTCGAGCTGGAGCTGATTCCGCAGGAGGTACTTGACAATTCGCTTCTGTATCAGCCCATAAACGATCTGATCAAATGTGTTTATCCCAAATTAAAAAACATAAGCCTGGAGGATATACACCTTCCGGACGTTTCTTAAGCTCACAACTAAAAACAACATTTTTTTGCTGTAAAGCATTTGTATTAACCAACTTTCACCATACCTGCAGATTTTACCGAATTGGGTGAAATCAAAGGATTTATTTTGAATTATCAAAGATATGCGCTACATTTGCAGCGAGTAAAGAAAGAAAAAGGGGACGGAAGTCCCCTTATTTGTTACCATATGATAAAAAAAGAAAGGGTTAAAGACCTTACATACAAAGCCTTAGGCGATAACGAATTTTTGGTTGACATAAAAATAAGCACGTCAAACCAAATTAAGGTTTTTGTTGACGGATTTGAAACTTTTACCATCGATAACTGTCAGCGCATCAATCGCTTTTTAGAATCAGAGCTTGACAGAGGCAAAGAAGACTTTGAACTTATCGTTTCAACTCCTGGTCTGGACAAACCTTTTAAAGTGAAAGAACAGTACAAAAAGTACATTGGTAAAAAAGTGTATTTTCAGTTGGACACAGGACATAAACTTACAGCTGACATCATTGAAGCGGATGAAGATCAGGTTGTAATTAAATACAAAAAAAACAAAAAAGAAATACAGGAAACTCTAAGATATGAAGAAATCAGTAATGCAAAACCCCATATCAGTTTTAAATAGTTGCGTATGGCACAGATGAATTTATTAGATACGTTTTCAGAATTTAAGGAGCTGAAAAACATTGACCGACCAACCATGATGAGTGTGCTGGAGGAAGTCTTCAGGGCCACTCTTATCAAAATTCATGGTACAGATGAGAACTACGATATCATTATCAACGTAGACAAGGGAGACTTCGAAATCTGGCGAAACCGCGAAGTGGTTGCGGATGCGGATTTTGAAGATTCCAACACTCAAATACCTTTATCTGAGGCCAGGAAAATTGAAGATGACTACGAAGTTGGCGAGGATGTGACCGACGAAGTAAAAATGGAAGAATTCGGTCGCAGGGCAATACTTGCACTGCGTCAGAATCTGACAAATAAAATTCTTGAACTCGAACGCGACAACCTTTATAATAAATACAAAGAACGCATTGGTGAAATCGTTACCGGTGAAGTTTATCAGATCTGGAAACGCGAAATCCTTGTTCTTGATGATGAGGGTAACGAATTGATCCTGCCCCGCGAAGAACAAATACCTTCGGATTTTTTCCGCAAGGGAGACACCATCCGCGCCGTTGTCGAACGTGTCGAAATGCGTAATGGTACACCACTTATTATCATTTCAAGGACATCAACTATCTTTCTGGAAAGACTCTTCGAGCTTGAGGTACCAGAAATTTTCGATGGACTTATAACCATTCAAAAAATCGCACGCGTTCCCGGCGAACGAGCTAAAGTAGCGGTTGAATCCTATGACGACAGAGTGGACCCCGTTGGTGCTTGTGTCGGAATGAAAGGAAGCCGCATACATGGGATCGTTAGAGAACTGAGAAATGAAAACATCGATGTCATTAACTACACATCCAACCTGCAGCTTTTCATTCAACGTTCCTTAAGCCCGGCCAAAGTGAATAATGTGGTGCTTAAAGATGACAAACGTGCTGATGTTTACCTTGAACCTGAACAAGTTTCACTGGCAATTGGCAAAAACGGCCATAACATTAAACTTGCCAGTCAGTTAACAGGATACGAAATTGATGTTTACCGTGAGGTCGGCGATGATGATGAAGATGTCGATCTTGATGAATTTTCAGATGAAATAGAAGACTGGGTCATTGATCAGCTCAAAGCCATCGGCCTTGATACAGCAAAAGCTGTTCTCGAGCTGTCACGCGACGACCTGATCAGCAGAACCGACCTTGAAGATGAAACCATTGATAATGTTCTGAATATTCTGAAATCAGAATTCGAATAAATCACCGGTTTTGTTAGAATAAAATATTGGGATTAGAAATAACTTATGGCAGCAAAAAAACGACTTAGTAAAATAGCAAAGGAATTCAACCTTGGAATCAGTACCATACTTGAATTTCTTGAAAAAAAAGGATTTGAGATCGAATCAAATCCCAACACCAAAGTTCCCCCGGAATGCTATGACATTCTGCTGGACGAATTTGGTGATCAGATTACTGTGAAAGAAAAAGCACAGGGTGTTTCACAGCGGATAAAAGAACGCCGCCAGGAACGCAGTACCAAACCTGAAGAATCCGATGCTGAAAGCGAAACGGAAGGCCCGGCTGCATCCGACGAAGAAGAGGTCTATGATGATGTGATCATCAAAGACAATTCTGCTTCCGGCGATGACTTGACAAGCCAAATGAAAGAAAAAGCTTCTCAGGAATCCAAAGAAGAGGCTTCCAGACAAAAAGCCGAGGAAACTGCCACGGAAAATACCGAAGAAGCTGCCACGGAAAAACAAGCGGAACCTGAAGAAAAACCATCCGATAAACAAGCTGAAGAACCATCAGAAAAAGCTGCCAAAACTGATGAATCAACACGCTTTAAAAAGGATGACGACAAAGAGGATGCTGACCAAGCTGCCAATGGTGAGCCAAAAGTTATCCGCAAAATCAATCTGGATGAGCTCAACCAGAAAACCCGTCCCAAAAAGAAGTCAAAACAAGACAAACATCTGGAAAAAGAAATACAGGAAGAAGAACGGAAAGTTACCCGCAAGCTTCTTAGCGACCAGGAAAAACAAGACGAAAAAGAAAAGCAAGATAAAGCCCAGTCCGCTAAAAAATCCGGAAAACAGGCTGCCGAAGAAAAACCTCCGGCCAAAGATAAACCAGCTGCTAAAGATAAATCTGCAGAAGCGGATAAACCTGAAAGCAAAGAGCCTAAAGAGGAAAAACCTGCCAGGCCCAAAGAAGACGACGGTTTCATGAAAACCAAGGTCAAAAAGCTCGACGGACCGAAAGTCGTTGGTAAAATTAACATCAACGAATACCTTGAAAAAGAAAAAGAGCTCGAGAAAAAACGCAAAAAAGATAAAGAAGCAGCCAAGGCTGAACGCAAAAAACAAGCGGAAAAGAAAAAACGCAAGCGCATCAAAAAAGGCAAGGTTTCTGTCAGCGACAGCAATAAAGAACGCAGCAAGCGCAAACCTTCCACCAAAAAGAAGAAAAAAGGCAAAGCCAAAACTGAAGTTACTGATGAAGACGTTCAGAAACAAATTAAGAACACCCTGGCACGCCTTGAAAACAAAAAACAGAAATCAAAAGCGGCCAAATACCGCCGCGATAAACGTGATGCCGTTTCTAAAAAGAAAGAAGAAGAGCGCATAAAAGAAGAGGCCGAACAAAATGTAATCAAAGTTAATGAGTTTGCATCTGTAAACGAACTGGCATCCATGATGGACCACCCCGTTACCGAACTGATTGCTACCTGCATGAACATCGGACTCAACGTTTCCATCAACCAGCGCCTCGATGCTGAAACCATGACCCTCATTGCTGATGAGTTTGGCTTTGAAATTGAATTTGTCAACGCTGATGATTTCGAAGAGCATGAAGAAGTAGAAGAACGCGAAGAAGACCTCAAACCCAGAGCGCCTATTGTTACCGTTATGGGACATGTAGACCACGGTAAAACAAAACTCCTCGACTACGTTCGCCATGCCAATGTGGTAGCCGGCGAAGCAGGAGGCATTACTCAGCACGTGGGGGCTTATTCTGTAGAATTGGATAACGGCAAAAAAATAACCTTCCTGGATACACCTGGACACGAGGCCTTTACTGCCATGCGTGCTCGCGGTGCACAGGTTACCGACCTGGCAATTATTGTCATCGCTGCTGATGATGACGTGATGCCCCAGACCATTGAGGCGATAAACCATGCTTCTGCTGCAGGTGTTCCGATTGTATTTGCCATCAATAAGGTGGATAAGTCAACGGCAGACCCTGAAAAAATCAAGGAAAAACTGGCAAACATGAATTACCTGGTCGAAGACTGGGGCGGTAAATATCAATCACAGGACATCTCGGCCAAACAAGGCATAAACGTGGATGAACTCCTTGAAAAAGTATTGCTTGAAGCTGAAATGCTTGAGTTGAAAGCCAACCCGGACAGACTCGCCGAAGGTACAGTAATTGAATCAACCCTCGATAAAGGACGCGGTTACGTTACCACCGTCCTCATTCAGCGCGGTACACTCAAACATGGGGATGTCATCCTTGCCGGTCAGTATTATGGTCGCGTTAAGGCCATGTTCAATGAACGGCAGAAGAAAATTGATGTAACAGGACCAGCAACACCGGCTGTTGTCCTCGGACTGAACGGTGCTGCACAGGCAGGCGACAAGTTTAAAGTGATGGAAAATGAAAGCGAAGCCAAAAACATCGCACAAAAACGTCAGCAACTTGCCAGAGAACAATCACTCCGTACACAGAAACACATCACGCTCGACGAAATCGGCCGCAGACTTGCTCTGGGTAACTTCCAGGAAGTGAATGTGGTTATCAAGGGTGATGTGGACGGCTCCATTGAAGCTCTTGCTGATTCACTTATTAAACTTTCAACCGAAGAGCTGCAGGTGAATGTTATACATAAAGCCGTAGGACAAATCACCGAAACCGATGTTATGCTTGCATCAGCATCTAACGCAGTCATTATTGGATTCCAGGTTCGGCCGTCAACCGGAGCCCGCAAAATCGCCGAACATGAAGAAATAGAAATACGCCTGTACTCTATCATTTACGATGCCATCAATGACATGAAAGATGCTATGGAAGGAATGCTTTCACCGGAAATCAAAGAAAAAATCAATGGTTCCGCAGAAGTCAAAGATGTCTTCAAAATTACAAAAGTCGGACAAATAGCCGGTTGTAAAGTTGTTGACGGTAAAATATACCGCAACAACAAAACCCGTGTCATCCGCGACGGAATTGTTGTTTACACAGGTGAACTCGAATCGCTCAAACGCTTCAAAGACGATGTCAAAGAAGTTGCCTCAGGTTACGAATGCGGCCTGAATGTCAAAAACTTTAACGATATTAAAGTCGGAGATGTCATCGAATCCTTTGAAGAGGTTGAAGTGAAGAAAAAACTCAAATAAGAATGAAAAAACATCATTGGTTTATAATTGCTGCTGCCCTCATTTTGCTGGGTGGCAGCATTTTTCTTTTACTGAAATCCGGACAATCGGATTCTTCAGAAATACCGGCTGTGAAAAGCCAGGCCGAAGCTGAGAAAATTGTCCGGACCAAATACGGTATCCCCGTAGATTCATTTACCATCATTTACGATACAGTACATCGTGGCAACACACTCTCCGACCTGCTCGCTCCTTACAAGGTCAGCCCGGTAATTATCGACAAAATCGGGAAAATGTCACGCGATACTTTTCGCATCGACCGCATACGTGCCGGACAACCTTTTGCACTCTTCTGCACCAGCGACACTGCCGGAAATTCTGTGGCTGAATACATGGTTTACGAAAACAACGGCATCGATTATACCGTATACGATTTTCGCGATTCTGTACTCATTACACGGGGGAAAAAACCTGTGGATTATGTTGAAGGCAGTGTGTGTGGTACCATAAACTCCTCATTGTGGATGGCCCTGAAGAATCAGAACACAAACACCTCCCTGGCACTCACAATGTCTGAAATGTTTGGCTGGGTAATCGATTTCTTTGGCATCCAAAAAGGCGATGAGTTCCGCATCATTTACGAAGAAGCGGTTGTCGATGGCAAGCCCCTTTACGTTAAGCGCATCAAGGCCGGAATGATGGTACACATGGGGCGTGAGTACTGGGCAATTCCGTTTACGATAGATTCCGTTGAAAGTTTTTACGAGCTTGATGGTGCCTCGCTGAGACGCACATTTCTGAAAGCGCCCCTTAAGTACAACCGCATATCCAGCAGATATACACACAGCCGTTTTCACCCGATTTTCCACAAAAACACACCACACCTTGCCGTGGATTATTCAGCACCTACCGGCACCCCCATTCGTACCATTGGAGATGGTACCATCATTCTCAGACGTCGTGGCAATGGTGCCGGCAATTATGTGAAAGTGAGACACAACTCTGTCTATACAACCGTTTACATGCACATGTCGCGCTATGGGGAATACCATGTCGGCGACCGCGTAAAACAGGGAGACATCATTGGTTACGTTGGCAGCACGGGCTGGTCAACCGGTCCGCATCTGCATTTTGAAGTGCACAAAAACGGTGTAAAAATTGACCCCCTGAAAATGGAATCGCCTCCCGCTGATCCCATACCTGACAGCATAATGCCTCCATTTACAGATACTGCTGCTATCTGGCGCGAAAAAATTGAAGCCATCCCCTGTCCCAAAACATCTACTGACAGCTTGCCGACCTAGGTTTTATCATTATTTTTTTGGCACATTCCGTCAACTGCTTTAGGGCAGGGCGAAACCGGCATCTGCATGCAAGCTGCATGCTGCTGTTAAGGCTGTGGCAGGCGGGCGGATACAGCCTTGTGCGTTTTTTCATTTAAGCTGCCTTTATGGTGATTATGGCACACGGAAATGCATCTCAATCACAGATTTAAGTTCCACTAATCGCTAAGCCAACGTCCATAATTACGTATTTAATGCCCGCGTTTGGTGATATGGCATAAAAATTGTTAATTTCATGAAAAAATCAGAAACATGAAAAACCTTATACACTACATCTTAGGTCTTGTTTTAGCATCACTTCTTGTAAACACCTCAGGCTTCAGTCAAACCAACGAAGAACTCGAGGCCATGCGACAGGAATTTGAAGATTACAAACAACAGGAACGTGAAAATTTCCGGGAATTTGTGGAAAAACGCGACCAGGAATTTGCCGCTTACCTGAAAGCGGAAATGAGAAATATTGAGCTCATGAAATCCCGGAGCCAGGGTAAAATTCCGGGTCCCGACAAAATTCCAACCTTCAGGCCCGAAAAACAGCAAGTGGAAAGCCAGCCCATTCCTGTGATGGAAATCCGAGAAACCGATATACCCCAAACGGAACACCTGCCCGGCTTGCAGGCTAACAAAGTGCCACGCGTAAGATTGCCGGAAACCATTGAAGTGCCCATACCAACAAGTTTAAAAACCGCGGAATTTGATTTTTATGGCAGTAAACAACAGTTTTTTTACGACCCGGACATCCATCAGAACCCCGGCAGTAAAAACGGGCCCGAACTTATCTCAGCCTATTTTGAAACCCTGAGTAAAACGGATTATTTTCCCCTGACTCAGGCATTGATTGAAGCTCACAACAAATACAACCTTAACGACTGGGCATACCTGAAGCTTTGCGAAAAACTGGCCGAAAACATTGCCGTCACCGACAGAGAAAAAAACCTGCTGCACTGGTTTTTACTCATAAAAACAGGATACAAAGCCAAAATAGCCTACCAGAGCGATAACATCAGCCTGATGATTCCCAGTCAACAGGAAATTTACGGCCTGCCATATTATTCTTTCAACGGTGAAGATTACTACATATTAAATCCCGAACTCACACGCATACAAACCTATAAAACAGACTATCCCGGAGCAGAAAGCCGGTTTGATCTTAACATGTATCAGGCACCTGTTCTTCCACAGAAACTGGGAACACGAAAACTAAAAAACGGTAGTGAAGATTACGTACGCGTCGCATATAATCAGAACCTCAAAGCCCTGTACGATGAGTTTCCACAAGCCGATATGGAGCTGTTTTTCCATAGCAGCCTCTCACCTTTAACCCGCGAATCGCTGCATTTTTATTTCGACCCGTCTTTTCAGGACAAAAGCGATAAGGAAATTGTAGCAGACCTGTTGAAATTCGTTCAGAATCGCTTTGATTATCTGACAGATCAGGAACAATTTGGCCGTGAGAAATTCTTCTTTCCCGATGAATGCTTCATGTATCCTTCAGCTGATTGTGAAGACCGTTCGGTACTCTTTTCATGGCTGGTACGTGAATTCACAGACCTTGATGTTATCGGCCTTGATTATCCCGGTCATATTTCTACCGCAGTAGCCTTTGAAGGCAAAACCAGAGGTCACCATTTGCAATATAAAGACAAGATCTATACCATCTGCGACCCGACTTACATCGGTGCACCCATAGGTGCCTGCATGCCAGAGTTTCAGGATAAAAAGGCCGCTGTTATTGAAATTTCGACGGCAGCTGATCAAAACAATATCGAGGAAGAAATCTGGGCAAAACTGTATGAAGCTGGTGGCTTCCGCAATAACAGCCAGCAGGTTTCTGCCACGGATCCCATGGGCAACATGTATTTCTGCGGTTCATTTGATAAAAAGATGAGCATCGAAGATCATGCACTCCGATCGGATGGAAAACGCACCGGCTTTGTGGCAGCATTTACCCGCGAAGGCGAGCTCATTAATGCCATAAGCCTTGATCATGCTCCACTGGTAACCCCCGAGAACATACTCATCAATGAGGGTAACATCTTTGTCAGCGGAACAGAAAGACACAAAAACAATAAAAAGCTTTTTGTCATCAAATTAAACAAAGCTCTGGAACCCCGGTGGCTAAAAGATTACCTTCAGGAAAACGGCCAGGCTGTTAACTGGCAGTTAATGGCAGACGGCACAGAAGCCAGCCGCTTCAACATCAACCCGGCTGAAATCCGTGAAAATGCAGCCCTGCGAATCAATAAAGAAGGAAAAATAGAGCTGATGGCACGCAATGAAGCACCAGTATACAGCAAGATGAAAGCTGCCAGCCTCAGCCCTTACGAAAAAGCCAGGTTATGGAAAAGCAAAAGCGAAGAATACAAAAAACAATCTTACCATCCTTCCGTATCAGGCATTCTGGCTTTTCTCAATACAGTGCAAAAATCAGGCTACTCAGTAACAGGCAGGGAAATTGTCGCCAGTCTGAATGCTTTTAATCCTGAATTCAGTACCAAACATGCCTCACTTAACCAAAACCTCAAAAAAATAGACAGCATCTACTGTGAGGACAATATCATGACAATACGCATAAAAGACAAGAGCACCATAGCCCTTGGGCCTCTGTTAATCGAAGATAACAGCAAGATAAGGTTGTATAATTACTACAGTGGAAATCTGAAAATGTTTTTCAGCAATGGCGCATCTTACAAATCCCTTTTTAAAACGCATCCGGTATACAGTTTGAAAATTTACAAATCCAACGGAGATATGATTCTTGAGTACAATACGAATCACGATAAACGCTTACTATCTGCAGGAGGTGACATCATCAAATAATCATACCTGTGCAAGAAAATTTTTAAATGAATAGAGAATATTATACATTTACAACAAAACAAAACCAACTTATGAAAACAATTACTCGTATCATACTATTCATAACCATTGCAGCTGTATCCGGCTCCTGTGCTTACAAACGTCTGTCCAAAAAAGCATCCGAATTTGAAGAAAAAGGCATGTACACCGAAGCATCCGAATTGTATTATCAATCTGTACTGAAGAAAAGCAGCTTTATCGATGCCCGACTTGGTCTTAAGCGAACTGGTCAACGCGTAGTGGACAGTAAATTTTCAGATTTCACCAAAGCCTACAATCAGGGCAATAACAAGCAGGCTGTTTACTATTATCTCGAAGCCCGCGAATATGAGAAAAAGCTCAACTCCGTTGGCGTGGAACTAACAGTACCACCCTATTATGAAGAATATTACAATGAAGTTAAAGGCACCTACCTTGATGACAAGTATTTTGAAGGCAAAAAAGAGCTCAACAATGAAAATTTCAGCAAAGCTGAAGAAATCTTCCGTGAAATTGTTAACATCGACAACAGCTACAAAGACGCCAGCGAAAAGCTTATGATTTCCGTGTATGAACCCAAATACCGGAAAGCATCAAGCATGATGGGGCAAGAAAAATACCGCTCAGCGTATTATACCTTTGATGAGATTCTGAAAAACTACGGCGATTATAAGAATGCCTCAGAACTTAAAGCCGAATCTCTTGATAAAGCAACCATACAAATAGGGGTGGATGACTTTAAAAACAGCTCAAACCGATCAAACATTGATGATCAGCTTAAAACCAGATTGATTCAGGAGCTAAACCAGTCCGGCAACCCCTTTATAAAAGTGGTTCAGTATAAATCGTCTCCAAAAGCACAATCGTTTCAGCATGCCAGGAAAAAACAAATACAACCCGATGCCATCCTTACCGGGCACATCCTTTCCTATGATTATGACATGGGACGACTGAAAAAGCAAAATAAACGCGGTTACCTCAGAATTGTCACAGAATATAAGGATGAGGAAGGTAACACCCAGACAAAAACCCGGTATAAAAAAGTAACTTACCAGGAATATTCCATGAATCGCGGGGTAAGCATTAATTTTAATTTCCAGTTGGTTGATACCAAAACCAATGAAATATTCCTAACGAAAAATTTCAACCTGAGCAACAACGACCAGTTGCATTACGCCAAATACGATGGTAAAAAACAAAACCTTGTGCCCGGCTACTGGAAATATCAGAATTCAAAAAGCGATGAAGATGTTATCAACGATAGTCGCAGAGCGATTAGATCATTACAATCCTTACTATCAGCAAGGCAGAAAATAAAAACCTACGAAAGCCTGACTAACGAACTGATAGGCACCATTGCGAATCGAACGGTTGAACAAGTCAACAGTTATAATCCGGAACAATGAAAAACATAGCAATATACAGTTTATTTATCCTGCTAACTGCCCTGAGTTCCTGCAGTATCTTTAAAAACGGATCAAAACCATCCGAACCCATGCCCGATTGGGTAAGTCAGCGACCCCAGACTGGTATGTATTACATCGGTGTCGGATCTGCCAACAAAACGGGATTATCGCCGAATGCATATAGCCAAAACGCCAAAAATGCAGCATTAAACGACCTTTCCAGCGACATCTCTGTAAACATTTCATCAAGCTCGGTAATGTCAACCCTTGAAACCGATTACAATCTGAGTGAAAACTACCAGCGAACCATTAAAGCCTCCAGCAACAAAAGCCTGGAAGGTTATGAGGTGGTTGATACCTGGGATGGCGGAGATTATTACTGGGTATACATCCGCATGTCAAAAATGGCGTATAAAGAACAGAAGGCCCGGAAAAAACAGGCTGCCATTAAGCGGGCAAAAGAAAAATTTCTGCAGGCAAAAAATCTGCGGAACAATGGCAGCATATATCAGGCAATACACATGCAAATTGATGCCATTTCCGATCTCTCAGAATACCTTGCTGAAAATACCAACACAAGCATTGAAAACGAAAACATTGATCTGGGAACAGCCATTTACCGCAATCTGGTTCAAACCATCAACAGCATTGAAATAAAATCAAAAGAAAACCCGGTAAGCATTATCAGTGGTAAAAACATACCGGCCGAAAAAATGACTCTGGAGGTTAATAACGGCAGTGGCAAGACACTACCAAACCTTCCATTCCGGCTGAGTTTTACGGGATCCGGCTTGCTGGAGAATAAGCTGGTCAGTGATCAGAACGGGAAACTGCAAATTCCGCTGAATAAAATCTACACCAACAATCAGATTGAAAAAATCACAGCAGAGCTTGACATGCTCAGCTTATCAAGGCTTACCAAAGACATTTTCATACGGACGCTCATTAAAAAAATTCCACCACCAACCTACAGCCTGCAGATTCAGGTAATGTCACCTACCGTATTTGTTGAAAGCAGGGAAAACAACCTGGGACGCCGCTCAGAAGGCGACATACTATACAATGCCATGTTGCAGGCTATGGCCAAAAACAACATGCGGTTAAGCAATACGGCTGATGCTGCAGATTTCATCATACGCATTGAAAGCGACACCCAAAAAGCCGTTACCAACTCATATCAGAAAACAACAATGCTGGATTACACCATTACTGTGCTGGATGAAGATAAGCGCATACTTTTCCGCAAAAACGAAAACAAGGTGGAGGGCTACGGAAACTCTTATGAGGAAGCCTCTGAAAATGCCTATCAGGAAGGTGTTAACCTGATTTTACGAAAGAATTTTGACGATATTAAACGATCTGTTTTTTCACAATAACTCTGTTCTATGTCAGTACTTGTCAGTTTTGCCATGTTTCCAACCGATAAAGGCAGTAGTGTAAGCCCTTATGTTAGCCGCATTCTCAACATGCTTAAAAGCAGCGATGTAAGCTATAAACTCAGCGCCATGGGAACCGTATTTGAAACCGAAACCATGCCTGAGGCCCTGCAGGTTATTCAAAAAGCCTATGCCTTGCTGGAAGATGACTGCGAACGCGTATATTCGGTTGTGAATTTTGATATTCAGACAAACAAAACCATGGGGCGTTTAAAGGCAAAAATCGATTCCATCGAAAACAAAATCGGAGAGGTAAATAAATAACCGGCAGTCCGACGTTCTATTATGCTGTGAGTTTTTGCCTCATCAGACCAAAACTTTCACATTTTGCGAGTTATCAACAAATTATTTGTTAATAAGGTTTGTTGATATCAAATTTTCATACTATTTTTGCAATCCGTTTGGTCGACGTGTCCTTATAAATTATTGATTTTTAACGAAAAAGGAAAAATTGTGGATACATTAAGTTACAAAACAAAATCGGCAAACAACGCAACCGTTACAAAAGAATGGTTTGTTGTTGATGCTACAGATCAGGTCCTTGGCCGTCTGGCATCAAAAGTTGCCAAAATTCTCAGAGGAAAACATAAACCCGATTTTACACCCCATGTTGATTGTGGTGACAACATCGTGATTATCAACGCTGAGAAAATTCGCCTTACAGGCAAAAAAATGACAGACAAAGTTTACGTACGTCATACCGGTTATCCCGGAGGTCAGCGCACCACCAATCCTGAAGAAATGTTGCAAAAACACCCTGAACGCGTAGTTGAGAAAGCTGTTAAAGGCATGCTCCCTCACAACCGCCTTGGTCGCAAAGTCTTCAAAAACATGTACGTGTATGTTGGTGCCGAGCACGATCAGAAAGCACAGAAACCCAAAAAACTTGATTTAAACAACATTAAGTAAAATCTATGGATACAATTAACACTATCGGTCGTAGAAAAGCTTCCGTTGCCCGCATATATCTCAGCAGTGGCAAAGGAAACGTTACAATCAACAAACGCAAACTGGAAGATTATTTTCCACTCAAGCAACACCAGGACATTGCGCTGAAACCACTTCAGCTCACTGAAACCATGGGAACCTTTGACATCAAAGCCAACCTCAACGGCGGAGGCCTTGCCGGACAGGCAGATGCTATGCGTCTGGCTATAGCCCGCGCCCTGGTAAAAGCTGATCCCGAACATCATGCAAATCTCAAACCCGATAGCATGCTTACCCGTGATCCACGCGTTGTTGAACGTAAAAAACCGGGACAGAAAAAAGCCCGTAAAAAATATCAGTTTAGTAAACGTTAACAGTTTAGCTGCTTAAACAAAGCATTTTGTTTAGTATCTAAATTGGCAGGACTTCCCTGACAGGAACTACCTGCCGGTTGATTCATTAAAGAAAGTAAACAAAAATTTTAAATCATGCCAAGAACAAATTTTGAAGAATTACTCGAAGCAGGTGTACACTTTGGTCACCTGAAACGTAAATGGAATCCCAACATGGCGCCTTACATTTTCATGGAGCGCAATGGTATCCACATCATCGACCTGCATAAAACCGTCGCCAAACTTGACGAAGCATCCAGTGCCCTGAAACAAATCGCCAAATCCGGCCGGAAAATACTCTTTGTTGCCACTAAAAAACAGGCCAAAGATATCGTTTCAGATCATGTCAAAGAGGTAAATATGCCCTACATTACAGAACGCTGGGCAGGTGGTACACTCACAAACTTTCCCACCATCCGCCGTGCTGTAAAAAAGATGATTTCCATCGATAAAAATCTTGCCAGCGGAACGTACGACCAGCTTTCAAAACGCGAGCGTCTGCAAATTGAACGTCAGCGCGCAAAACTTGAAAAAACCCTGGGCAGCATTTCCGATCTCAACAGACTGCCAGCAGCAATTTTTGCTGTGGATGTAACCAAAGAATACATCGCTGTACACGAAGCGAAAAAACTGAACATTCCGGTTTTTGGTATTGTTGATACCAATTCTGATCCGGTTCCTGTTGATTTTCCAATTCCGGCAAACGACGATGCATCCAAATCAATCGACTTGATTATGGGCAAAGTCTGTGCTGCTATTCAGGAAGGTCTGGATGAACGCAAAGCGGAAAAAGAAAAAGCTGCCTCAGAAAAGAAATCAGCCCAGGCTGAAAAAGCTGAAAAGGTTGAAAGACCCAGAAAATCAGCAGCCAAGGTTGAAACACCATCAGAAGAAAAACCGGCTGGTGACAACAAAAAAGAAGCGGCCAAACCCGCCAAAGAAGAAAAGAAATCCGAAGACAAATAAGTTATTAAACCTCAATAAAATTAAATAAAATGGCTAAAATATCTGCTTCAGACGTTGCCAAATTACGTAAAATTACCGGCGCCGGTATGATGGACTGTAAAAAAGCCCTTACCGAAGCTGACGGAGATTTTGAAAAAGCAAAAAAAGTTATCCGCGAACGCGGTCAGGCTATCGCCAATAAACGTTCAGAACGCGAAGCATCAGAAGGTGCTGTTATCGCTAAAACCACTGACGATGCTAAAACCGGTGTTGTAGTATGCCTCAATTGCGAAACAGACTTTGTTGCTAAAAACGACGATTTTGTAAGCTTTGCACACAAACTCACCGACCTTGCCCTGGAGAAAAAACCCCAAACTCAGGACGAGCTCCTTCAGCTTGAAATGGACGGCAAATCCGTCACCGACCAGGTAAAAAATATGAGCGGCATCACAGGTGAAAAAGTTGAACTCGGCTATTACGACATTATCGAAGCTCCTTTTATTGTAGCATACATCCATATGAACAACAAAATCGGAACTCTGGTTGCCACCAATAAAGAAGGCGACAAAGAGGCTGTTAAAAATGTTGCCATGCAGGTTGCTGCAATGAATCCTATTGCTGTTGATAAAGACAGTGTCTCACAGGACGTTATCGATAAAGAAAAAGAAATCGGTCGCCAGCAGGCACTCAACGAAGGCAAACCTGAAAAAATCATTGACAAAATTGCTATGGGCAAAGTAGGCAAATTCCTCAAAGAAAATACCCTGCTGAATCAGGCATTTGTCCGTGATAATAAAGTATCTGTACAGGAATACCTGAAACAACAGGACAAAGATCTGACAGTAACAGAATTCAAACGCTGGTCATTATCATAACCAGCGTGTTAAATATTTTCTAAAAGAGAGCTTTCCAGAGGCTCTCTTTTTTTTATCTTTAACCCTCAAAGTCTGAACCATGAAAATACAACGTGTACTACTGAAATTATCCGGAGAGTCGCTAATGGGCGAGCAGAACAGTGGCATTTCGCCTAAAATGCTTGATGATTACGCTCTGGAAATAGCAAATCTCCATAAAAAAGGCATAGAGGTTGCCATTGTTATTGGAGGTGGTAATATTTTTCGTGGCCTTTCAGGTGTTAGTAACGGATTTGACAGGGTGACCGGTGACCAGATGGGCATGCTGGCAACAACCATCAACAGCCTGGCATTGCGTTCTGCCATCGAAAATACCGGCATTAAGGCAAGCCTGTTTACGGCTGTGGATATGAACGCCGTGGGTGACCGTTTTAATGCGAAAAATGCAATCCACAAGCTTCAAAACAAGCACATTTGCATACTGTCAGGAGGTACCGGAAATCCTTATTTCAGTACCGACACCGCTTCAGCCCTTCGCGCCCTGGAAATTCAGGCGGACGTTTTCCTGAAAGGCACCCGCGTTGATGGTGTCTATTCAGACGATCCTGAAAAAAATCCTGAAGCTGTCAGATATGAGGAAATCACTTTTGCTGAAGCCTGGGAGAAAAAACTTAACATCATGGATATGACAGCATTTACCATGTGTCAGGAAAACAATTTGCCTGTCATTGTGTTTGATATGAATACAAAAGGGAAGCTAAGTGATGTAATTTCTGACCCTAAATTTGGAACTTTAATACATAATTAGGTAAATTTAAGCATTCAAAAAAAACGTTATGCTATGGATGAAGAAGCTAAATTAGCTGTTGATACAGCAGAAGAAGGTATGCAGGGTGCATTGCAACACCTTGAAAAAGAATATTCTCATTTGCGTGCCGGCAAAGCCGATGTCAGAATTCTGGACGACATCAAAGTCGATTATTACGGTGTGATGACACCGCTGAATCAGGCCTCAAACCTTAGTACACCAGATGCCAAAACCATCATGATTCAGCCATGGGATAAAAGCATGATCCCAATCATCGAAAAAGCTATTATGGCTGCCAATATTGGCTTAAACCCGGCAAATAATGGTGAAGTAATCCGCATCAGCATTCCGCCGCTTACCCAGGAAACGCGGAAAGATCTGGTGAAAAAAGTAAAGGCTTTGGGAGAAGATTGCAAAATCAGCATCCGCAATCACCGCAGAGAAGCCAATGATGAGCTGAAAAGTCTTGAAAAAGAAGGACTCTCAGAAGATGCCAGAAAAGATTACGAGCAAAAGGTACAAAAACTGCACGATGAGTATATCAGCAAAACCGAAGATATGATGAGTGCAAAAGAAAAGGAAATAATGACCATCTAAAAAACGTTATAGGCATAAAAGAAACCTCCTTCGGGAGGTTTTTTTGTTTAAAACCTGTAATACAATCCCAGACCCACATTAATGCCACTGAGCCTGCTCTCCATTTCAACCTCATCATTAAAGGCGTTGGTCAAATCATGCACATACGAAGGCTCAATATAGAAACTCAGCCTGTCACCAAAGCGGTATATCAAGTCAGCACTTACCTGCCAGCGCAATCCGGGACGTTTGAAGTATGATTTATCAAGCGATGTCAGTTTATTATCCTGTGTCAGCACAAGGTCGGCACTCACTCCGGTAAGGTAATTGATAACCGGCCCGGTTTTTATGTTTGTGGCAAAGCGTCTGCCCTCTAAATGCAAGCCGGCAAGCAGGGGCAATTCAACATACCTGTAAGTGTTGTGGTAGGTATGTGTGGTTTGACGATACACTGTATCGCTTTGATAGGGCCATATAACCCTGCCATCAATATCATCTTCTATGATGGCGATTTCCTGATTGTGTTCAAACTTGTTGTTTATGCTTGCAAAATACAAGCCTGTTTGTACCATGAAATTTTTGCGCACGATGTTCAGACGCAAACCTATGCGATAGGAAAAATCACTTACCTTATTGTTTTGCTGGTAGGTCTCACGAACCTCATTATTCATCAGGGTTATGTTCTGCTTAAGCATAATCACACCACCATACCATCCCTGCTCTATAAAGTTCAGGTCTTTCACAATGGGCTCATCCATATAATCAAAACCCAGGGTATCCGGCCGTAAGGCAAATTCCGGACTGCCAGTAAGTAAGAGTTCAAAATTCCAGGGGGCAAAATGCTCAACACCTGCAGGCATAGTTTTCAGTGGCTGTTTGACAGTCGCCACATTTTCTGACACAGGCCTGTCTTTTTCCTCTTTCGGCATCCTGCGGCTATAGATAAAAGCATCAGATGAACCATCTGACTCGTTGGGCGAAGCACCAGCAATACCTTCTTCTTTAGCATTATCCTTATCATCCTCAACCGGGGCAACGCGTTTCTCCATAAAATCAGCAGTCTGCTTGTCTTCTGAAACATTAAGATTTAAGTTGGTAGTTGTAGCCGGCGGTGCAATCATATATTCCACAAAAGACCGTGGATTTGTATCCCTGGCTGTCATTTCGGGCTCCTGCGAATTAATATTTATGCCAACAATTGTGGCGCCACCACCAAGCAGGGCAAGCCCAGCATAATAAATGTTAAACTGCAACGGATTAAAGTGCATGAAATTTGGCCAGAACATTTTCCCTGCAATTCTTGACCAGATACTGGACGCCGGCTTGATGGCAGTGTCGGCCAGCCTGGCTTTGGCAAGTTGTTCAAGGCGCACATTATCGAGGCTGCTCTGCATACTTTTCCATACAGATTTAGGCGGCTTTGCTTTATGACTGGCAAAGGCATCCCGGTAAATGCTCTCAATATATTTATGCTTCCCTGCCATACGTATTAGTCTGCTCTTGTTTCATTGCCGTTAACTTCTTCTTCAATATATTTCGCGCTCTGGAATACTGCGACTTTGATGTTCCTATTTGTATCCCGAGCATATCCGCTATCTCCTTATGTTTATATCCTTCAATGGCATACAGGTTAAACACGACTCTAAAACCTTCCGGCAACTCATTAATTGCTGCCATGAGCTCCTCTCTGGTGAAATCCTCATCAGAAAAGTTAAAATCTTTTAACCTGACTTCCTGCACATCATCAAAATTATCAAAATGCTGTTTTTTATGCTTTCTGATGTAGCCGATGGCAGCATTAATGAGTATTCGTTTCATCCAGCCTTCAAAAGAACCTGTTCCACTGTACTGCTTAATGTTCCGGAAAATGTTGATGAAGGCTTCCTGCAACATATCTTCAGCTTCAGATGCATGCGATGCATACCTCATTGCCATAGCGTACAACACAGGAGAATATGTATCATACAGGGCTTTTTGAGATGAGCGCTGCATCTTTTTACAGCCTTCAATTATTTTTTCCAGACTTTGCATTAAGTCATGTAAGTTTTAGATAAGCATAACCTGTAATTGGTTGCATATTTGAACAAAAGAACGAATTTTCTATGTAATCTGCGAATCCTTTTTTAAATTTGATACAAAAGAGACACGTTGTTTATGGATATTTTCGAATGGGCAGATATGGAAATGCAGGTACTGGAATGCACAAAGTGTGATTTGTCTGAAACCAGGCAGAATGCGGTTTTTGGACAGGGGTCCACCAATGCCGGTATTTTCATCATTGGAGAAGGACCGGGAGAAGAAGAAGATAAACAAGGACTTCCTTTTATCGGACGCTCCGGCCAATTGCTTGATAAGATACTCTCTGCCTGCAATTTCAACAGGGAAGAACATGTTTTTATTGGAAACATTGTCAAGTGTCGTCCACCAGGAAACAGGGTACCAACCCCTGAAGAAAAAGATGCCTGCATGCCTTACCTGCTCAGACAAATTGAGATGATAGACCCATCCATTATTATTTTACTTGGTGGCACTGCCCTAAAAGGCCTTATAGACCCGAACGGTAAAATCACACAAGTCAGGGGAACATGGATGGAATGGAACAACCGGTTGGTTATACCCACGTTTCATCCCTCTGCCTTGTTACGCAATCCCCCTCTGAAAAAGGATGCCTGGGAAGATTTCAAAAAGGTGTTTTTCAAATACCGTGAACTCGTGGATCCCAGGCACACATCACCCAACATCCCTGTTAGGGGAGATTCTCAGCAGGATTAAACTGCCAGTATGATTTGTTCCCTTTCCCTGCATGCAATCTGCAATTTTCCTTATCTTTGGCCTGATGTATTTATAACCGTGCCGGCCTTGATGTTATTGCAATAATTACCTGAGGAAACAGACATGTGGCATGGAATATGGTGTATAATTCACCAATGAATTAAAAACAAATGATATGCGCATTGGATTTGATGCAAAACGAGCATTTTACAATAAAAGCGGACTGGGAAATTACAGCAGGGATACCATTACCTCCCTCCAGACCTATCATCCGGAAAATGAATATTTCCTGTATACCCCACGCAAAAAAAAGCCCATCCACTTTCTAAACAGGAACAAACGTGTTCACATTGTAAAACCAAAAAGCATTAACCGTTTTTATCAGTCGTATTGGCGAAGCATCAACCTGGGCAATCGTATAAGCCGGGATAAACTGGATATCTACCATGGCTTAAGCAATGAGCTTCCGGCCAATATTATCCACACCAAAACCAAAAGTGTGGTAAGCATACATGACCTGATATTTATGCGCTATCCCGAATTATACAATTCTGTTGATCGTGAAATTTATCAGCAAAAGTTTTTCGAAGCCAGTTTGGCTGCTGACAAAATCATTGCCATCTCAAAGCAAACCAAGGAAGACATTATATCTTTTTTTCACACCCGTGAAGAAGATATTGAGGTTATTTATCAGGGATGCAATCCCATGTTTTATGAGGCAGTAGATGATGCGGAAAAACAGAAGGTATGCGATAAATACAACATCCCCAATGAATTTATTTTAAGTGTCGGGACACTGGAAAAGCGAAAAAATGCCTTGCAAATCCTGGAGGGAATGAGTATTCATAATATCGATTATCCCGTGGTTTTTGTTGGCAAACCTACAGCCTACTTAAAAGAGCTACATCATTACATAAGGGAACAAAAAATTGAGAGTCAGGTTTTCTTTTTACATGATGTACCTAACCGTGATTTACCTGCCATATATCAAACTGCCAGTGTTTTTGTCTACCCTTCGATTTTTGAAGGATTTGGCATTCCCATCCTTGAAGCGCTGAATTCATCAACCCCTGTTATCACCAATAAATTTGGTTGCTTTATGGAGGCGGGTGGCGATGCTGCCATGTATGTCAATCCGAATCATTCTGAAGAAATCGGGGTAGCTATTGACACCATACTCAGCGATAAAGAAAAAGCCTCATCCATGATTGAGAAAGGCAAAAAACACGCAAAACATTTTAAGCAGGATAAAATCGCAGAACAATTAAACAATCTATATAAGTCACTTTTATAACGCCTATGAAAGACGATATCAAACAATGCCTTGACACCTTGCATCAGGGAGGCATCATCCTCTACCCTACTGATACCATATGGGGTTTGGGATGTGATGCTACCAATCCGGATGCTGTCGACAAACTCTACACAATAAAACAGCGCGATCCGGATAAAGCCATGCTCATCCTGTTAGAAAACATCAATCAGATACAATCCTATGTTGAAAAACCCCCTGAGGTTGCTTTAGACATGATGGAGCTTGCCACAGAACCCCTGACACTCATTTTTGAAAAAGCCAAGAACCTACCACTGAATCTGATTGGAAATGACGGGAGCATAGCCATAAGGCTTACCAATGAGAATTTTACCAATGAGCTGCTTAAACGCTTTAAAAAACCCATCGTTTCTACCTCTGCGAACTTTAGTGGCGCAGAAACCCCACTGCGTTTTACGGATATTGATGACAAATTAAAATCACTGACAGATTACGTAGTTGAGTTCCGGCGCAAGGAGTCCCGTCATAAGAAATCATCCTCTATTATCCGCATTGGCAACAATGGAGAAATTGACATCATAAGGAAATAAGCACAAAGCATGCATTGTTTAAGCAATTCTTTGTATTTTTAGGCTATGAACATTGGTTTTCTAAGATCTGTAACCCCCCGCTGGGTGATTTTTACGATTGATATCATCATTTGCATGTTTTCAATCGTGTTTGCCTATTATTTGCGGTTCAACTTTCAGGTTCCTGATGAAAACATTGAAGCATTAACCATCATCATTCCCCTGGTATTGTTTGTCAGAGCGGTAAGTTTTTCCATCAGCAAAACCTACATCGGGCTTGTCAGGTATACCAGTACACGGGATGTTCAACGCTTGTTTGTGGTATTATCCATTGGCAGTGCTCTGTTGCTTTTAATCAATCTGGTAGCTTTTCATTTTATTGAGACATACATCATTCCTACCTCTGTGATTATCATTGATTTTGTGCTTACAGCTTTGGGAATGATTTTTTTCCGTCTGATCATAAAAACCATATTTCTGGAATTTGCCAATCCCAGAAAAGACAAAAGCAATGTACTGATCCTCGGAAGCGATGAGCTGAGCCTTATCACAAAGCGGACCATAGACCGCGACATGGAATCAAAAAACAACGTGATTGGGTTTATCGATTATGATGATGATGTGATCGGCAATAAGATTGAAGGCATTAAGGTATACAGCATCAATGAGCTTCCCGATCTAATTGATCGTCAAAATGTTGAAACGCTCATCATCGCAAGCAAGAAAGTTCCTTTAGACATCAAGCAGGAGGTTGTTGATATTTGCCTTGATACCAATGTTAAAACCCTGACCATTCCGGATGTTACGCACTGGATTAACGGGGAATTATCACTTCGGCAAATTAAGCAGATCAAAATCGAAGACCTGCTGGAGCGCGCACCCATTCAACTGGATAAAGACCGTATTAAATCACAGCTAATTAACAAAACTATTCTGGTAACCGGAGCAGCCGGCAGCATAGGCAGTGAAATTGTACGGCAGATAACACGCTTTAAACCGAAGCTTATTGTCCTGTTTGATCAGGCTGAAAGCCCCATGTATGATGTAGAACTTGACCTCTTTGAAAATTTAAAATGCACCAGTTATAAAACAATTATCGGAGATGTCACCAACCAAAAGCAACTGGAATGGGTTTTTGAGACGTTTCATCCGGATTTTGTCTATCATGCTGCCGCTTACAAGCATGTTCCAATGATGGAGCACAATCCATCCGAGGCAGTAAGAACAAATGTTTTGGGTAGCAAGCTGGTTGCCGATTTGTCATTGAAACACGCAGTAAACAGGTTTGTGATGGTTTCAACCGATAAAGCGGTTAATCCTACCAATGTAATGGGAGCAAGCAAGCGCATTGCAGAAATTTACATTCAGGCACTGAATAAAACCAGCGAATCAACCAGCTTCATCACAACCCGCTTTGGTAATGTTTTGGGCTCCAATGGCTCCGTAATACCACGTTTCCAGAAACAAATTAAAAACGGCGGACCTGTAACGGTAACACACCCTGACGTTACGCGTTATTTCATGACCATACCGGAGGCCTGTCAGCTTGTGCTGGAAGCCGGCAGCATGGGTGAAGGCGGAGAAATTTTTATTTTTGACATGGGCAAAAGCGTTAAAATTATTAAGCTTGCCAAGCGAATGATTAAGCTTTCAGGCCTGAAGCTGGGTACAGATATTCAACTTAAATTCACAGGCTTACGGCCGGGAGAAAAACTGTATGAAGAGCTGCTGGCCACAAAAGAAAACACCAAGCCAACCTATCATAACCAGATTATGATTGCCTGTGTAAGCGAGTATAAACTTGAGAATATTGACAAAAAAATTGAGAAACTTATCCGTATGCCCTTCCATGCAGATGATATGGAAATCGTCAGACAAATGAAGGGCATTGTACCCGAGTTCATTAGTCAGAACTCGGTGTATGAAGCGCTTGATACAAAAGGTAATTCTGCAGAGGCATCAGAATAGGCTTTCCATCAGGCCGTCAGGATATTCAACAATAAGTGTTTTTTCTGCCATATCCAGGCTAAGGATAAAATCCTCATGACATGGCAACGAAATGGTACCCTGCTCAAATTTCACTTCAAAGAGCGGGTTTTTGGAAAAGTCATTGTATCGTACAATTTCGCCCTGCATGCCACTGTTTTCATCAATAAGGGTATAGCCTTCAAGCATGCTCATATCCGGCACTTGCTCCTCCTGTGAAAAGCATGAAGCAGGCAGATAAACATTGTTGCCACGAAATGCATCAGCTTCATCATTTGACATAATGGCATCAAAATGTACCACAGGGTTGATGGCATCCATATTTTGCAGGGAATCAATAAAAAAAGGAACCAGACATCCCTCCCTATTGAGAAATACTGGTTCCTTTTCCTTAAGAAAGCGGTGAGCCGCTTTGTTTTCAAGACTTAACATCAATGCTCCCTGGTAACCGAAGGCTTTCTTCACCGAACCAATCTTCACATAATCGGTAAACCTGAGCATTGATATCAGTCTTATTTTTCGTCTTTTTTCTCCTCGTCAGAAGCGTCTTTTTCTTCAGCCTTAGGTTCTTCTTCCTTTTTGGCTTCTGTTTCTTCGGCTTTGGGCTCTTCAGTTTTCGCTTCAGGCTCCTCAGCTTTTTCGCCTTCTGATGACTCTTCGGTTTCAGCTGCTTCGGCTTCAGCTTCAGCTTTCGCTTTTTCTTCAGCTTCTTTTTTAGCAGCTAATTCTTTTTCCAGACGCTCTTTGATGACAGCTTCTTTGGCTTCTCTTACTTTTTTCTCAGCTTCGAGACGCTCTTTTTCGGCGGATGATTTTGCTTCAGAAAGCTTATCATTTTCAGCTTTCTTTTTAAGCTCTTTGTCTTTCATCCAGCTTTCAAAGCGGCGCTCGGCCTCAGATTCATCAAAAGCACCTTTTCTAACACCTTCGAGCAGATGTTTTTTCATCAAAACGCCATTTTCAGATAAAATGGACCGGCAAGTATCAGATGGCTGTGCGCCTTTCTGTACCCAGTAAAGGGCCTTGTCAAAATCCAGTTCAACTGTAGCAGGTTGATTTGAGGGATTGAATGTACCGATCCTCTCAATGTTTTTACCATCCCGTGGCGTCCTGCTATCTGCAACTACGATATGGTAGTAGGGTATCCGCTTTCTACCATGTCTTGCTAACCTTATCTTTACAGGCATAAATGTTTTAATTAATTAAATGAATACTAATTTTTAACAGGGCTGCAAAGATACAGTTATTCCTGAGAAATCAAAAACTTAGGGAAAGTTTATTGCATTTTATTCACCAAATTCTATCATAAATTGCTCAGCTTTTTCCACCATATTTTTCGAGCCGGTATAAAACGGCACACGTTGGTGAATGTCTGTGGGCTTAATATCCATAATCCGGTTGCCGTTTCCGTCAGTTGCCAGCCCACCGGCCTGTTCAGCCAGGAATGCCATAGGATTGCATTCGTATAAAAGGCGCAATTTACCTTTGGGTGCTGAGGCTGTTTTGGGATAAATAAATATACCACCTTTCAGCAGGTTGCGGTGGAAGTCGGCCACCAGTGATCCTATATACCGCATGGAGTACGGGCGATTTGTGGCCTGATCTTTTTCCTGACAATATTTTATGTATTCTTTGGTTCCCTGAGGAAATTTGACAAAATTTCCCTGGTTAACAGAATAAATTTTACCCTGTTTTGGGGTTACAAGGTACGGATGGGAAAGGCAAAATTCACCTATGCTGTTATCAAGTGTAAAACCCGTGGTTCCAAGTCCGGTTGTATACACCATCATGGTAGATGATCCGTAAAGCACATATCCGGCTGCCACTTGCTTATTCCCGGGCTGGAGAAAATCCTCAAGGGTAGCTTTTTCGCCCCGTTTGCTTATCCTGCGGTAAATGGAGAAAATTGTACCGATGGAAACATTCACATCAATATTTGATGAGCCGTCAAGTGGATCCATGCATACAACGTATTTGCCATCAAGGGAAAGATTATCATCAAAGATTACCATTTCATCATTTTCCTCTGAAGCGATTCCGCAACAAATACCACTGGCGCGCATTGTGCCAATAAAGGCATCGTTGGCAAACACATCCAGCTTTTTTTGCTGCTCTCCCTGTACATTAACGTTTGAATTCTCACCAAGGATATTGACCAAACCGGCTTTATTTACTTTCTTATTTACAATTTTTGCAGCAAGTCCGAGATGGCTGAGCAACCGACTTAGCTCGCCTTTTGCGTAAGGAAAAGCCGATTGTTTTTGGATAATTACTTCGTTTAAGGTTTGTATTCTTGAAGGCATAAGATACTGTTTTAAATATTTTGCGATAAAGTTAATGGTTTTTATGCATTTGTGAAAGGGAGTTTTGTCGGTTTTTTATGCGACAAACGAATAAAATTGTCGTAATTTGCATTAAAATTGCTGATTATGAAATTTGAGTGCGGTTTTTTTCATGAGAAAGCCCGGCCTTTCGTTATAGCAGGTCCCTGCAGCGCAGAAACAGAGGAACAGGTAATGAATACGGCAAGGGCGGTTGCAGACATAGATTGTGTCAGGGTGTTCAGAGCGGGTGTATGGAAACCCCGCACTCGACCGGGTACATTTGAGGGGCAGGGTGAAAAGGCTCTGGAATGGTTAAAACATGTCAAAGCAGAAACCGGGCTGCATACGGCTACAGAAATTGCTACTCCACATCATGCTGAAAAAGCCCTGAAAGCAGGAATTGATGTTTTGTGGGTAGGAGCCCGCACAACCGGCAACCCATTATATGTACAAGAGCTGGCTGATGCCGTAAAGGGTACTGATATCAAACTTATGATAAAAAACCCCCTGCATCCGGATATTGATTTATGGTGCGGGGCTATCCAAAGATTTTACAAAGCCGGTATAAAAGATATCGCGGCTGTTCATCGGGGATTTTACCCTTATGAAAAAACCGCTTTCAGAAACCTTCCACTTTGGGAAGTGCCCATTGAGCTACAACGACGAAACGAGAATTTACCGGTTTTCTGTGACCCCAGCCATATTGCAGGTAAGTCTAATCATGTGGCTACAATATCCCAGCAAGCCATGGATCTTAACATGAGCGGTTTAATGATAGAAGTACACAACAGGCCGCAAATTGCCCTTACAGATAAACATCAACAGCTTAGCCCTGGAGAACTCACCAGCTTACTTGAGAAGCTGGAAATCCGCAAACGCAAATTCCGTGACCAGGCTTACCGTAAGCGTATTGAAAAGTACCGTGATGACATTGATAATCTTGACTTTCAGCTTCTGGATTTATTGTCACAGCGGCAAAATCTTGTTAAGGATATTGCCTGGTGCAAACGCGACATGAATGTAAGCATTTTGCAGCTTAAACGGTGGGAAAACATAGTAAAAACCCGCCTTGCGTATGCTGAGCAAAACGGGTTATCACATGATTTTATTCTTAATATTCTTCAATGGATTCACAAAGAGGCAATTCGCCTGCAAACAGAAATCATGCAGAATCCCGATTCTCCAGATAATGAATGATTGAACGCAAGATTAAAAGGCCATCCGTGTTTCCAAGTTCTTCGTCAGCAGCTCTTTCAGGGTGGGGCATCATGCCAAACACATTGCCTTGCTTATTGCAGATACCCGCAATATTCATCACGCTGCCATTGGGATTATCTTCTTCGGTCAGGTTACCTTCAGCATTGCTGTAACGCCAGATAATCTGTTCATTCTGCACCATATCAGAGAGAACATCATCCGGGGCATAATACCGGCCTTCACCATGTGCAACAGGGATTTTCAGTGCTCTGCTTTCGATTACAAATTCTGTCAGTGCGGTATGGGGGTGTTCAGCACGGATATATTGATTTTTACAAATAAACTTTTGGTTGCTGTTGTGTATGAGGGCTCCCGGTAATAAACCTGCCTCACACAACACCTGAAAGCCATTGCATACCCCAAAAACAAATCCGCCCTTGTTAGCGAACTCAATAACAGCCTCCATAAGGGGAGAATACCGTGCTATCGCTCCGGACCTAAGGTAATCGCCATAGGAAAAGCCTCCCGGAAGCATTATTGCATCTACATCCTGAAGGTTTGTATCCTTGTGCCATAGTTCAACAACATCCTGATTCAGCTTGTCACGAAGGACATACATCATATCATGGTCACAATTAGACCCCGGAAAAATTAAGACTCCAAATTTCATAAACGCTGTATGTTTTGTACAGGACAAAGTTAAAAACTTACTTAATTTTTGAAGCCTCTTTTTTCAAATCTTCCAGTTTTTTCTCTGCTTCTTTCAGCGCTTCTGCTTTTTCATCAAGGTTTTTGGTAATATCTTCAATCTCTGATTTGTTTTCTTTAATCTTTTCCTGATATTTTTCTATTTCTTTATTGAGGTGTTCCTTTTGATCATTGATGTCTTCAATTTCATCCTTAACATCTTCCATTATTTCAGCCTGTTCATCAACAATTTCCTGATAAGCTTCAGATGCAATTCTAACGGCAAATTGTTTGATTACAGATTTCATGGCCTCCTGTTCTTTGCTATGCTCAGAGGTCATAAAGGCACCTCCCAGATCAACACCGACATACAATTCAATATAATCCTTTTTTTCTTCAGCTCGGGCATACACATCTATGGTATTGTCACTGACAGGTTCAATCAAAACATTGTCGGCAAACATTTCTTTGCGGCTTTTAAAGCTTTCTGCATCATAGTCGCGTTTCATAAGGTTTTTCCACTCCTTTTCAACGGTCTTTTGCTCCACTTTTGGGATTTCTACAATCAAAACAGGCTGTTTATTACCGTTAATTTTTTTTGTATCTTCCTCAACCTTAATTTCCTGGGCTAAGATATTACCGAAAGTAAAAATCAGGGCTGTCATTAAAATCACTATGTGTTTCATAAGCTGTCTTTTAGTTGTTTGTTTAGTTGTTTGTTTTATAATAAAAACGTAATTAACCCAAAAGTGTTTATTTTTTTCGACGGGTAAAGTAAACAATAAGGTCTTTTATGGCATCATTTACGTGGTTTTGAGGCAATTCACTTAAAACACCGAAGGCAGTCTGAATCCGTTCATGCATTTTTTCTTTGGCGTAATCGATACCTTTGTATTGATGAATGAAATCAATAACCTCCCGTGTTTGTTTTTTATTGACACCATTACCAACGATATCCATTATGGCTTTTGCTTCCTTATCAGGAGCTTCATCCAGGGCATGAATTAGTGGCATAGTGTACTTTTTTTCCTGCAGGTCCTTACCTTTGGCTTTTCCGAACATGCCATCAGCGGTAATATCGAGAATATCATCCTGAATCTGGAAAGCCATACCGGCCTCCTGTCCCACAGTTTTCATCGCCTCCTGAGAGGATTTGTCTGCCCCGCCGCAAATAGCACCAGCTACCATAGAAGCACTTATCAGGACAGCCGTTTTGCGATAAATAATGTTGTAATATACAGCTTCAGAATATTTCTTATTCCCAGCCTCCTCCATCTGAATAATTTCCCCTACACTCATTTGGGATACCGCAGGTGCTAACACATGAAGAAGGTCAAATGCATCGTCTTCTGTTGCCAGGCTTAATGCTTTTGAAAACAGATAATCTCCCACAAGCACAGCCGTTTTATTCTTCCATTTTGCATTAACAGTGGATTTACCCCTGCGAATAACGGCATCATCCGCAACATCATCATGCATAAGCGTGGAGGTATGCAGCAACTGAACCAGAATAGCTGCCAGTTGCGTTTTTGCCGTAACCTTACCAAAAAGGCGGGAGGACAGAAAAACAAGATGTGCTCTCACCTGTTTGCCTTTTTTGTCAAAAACAAAATCCAGGATTTTATTAAGCTTTTCATCATCAGACCTTACCCGGGAAATTAAGGCATCATTAAATTCCCTGACATCATCACGAGTAAGCTGTGTAATTTCTTCCAGTTTTTTCATAACAGGCTTTGGTCTGATAAAAATAATATTTCCTGAGCTAAAATAAAATCTTTACTTTACAAAATTGATTCTTAAACAAACAAAGTTCTATAATTGTTAACCAGAAAACAAATAAGATGGCAAAAATACGGGTAACAAAACGGTTTAAATGGGAGATGTCGCATGCGCTGCATCACTACGATGGTTTATGCAGAAACCTCCACGGACATTCTTACATCATGTATGCCACGGTAATAGGAACACCAACTCAGGATAAATCAGACCCCAAATATGGAATGGTATTGGATTTTGGAGATTTCAAACGCCTGGTTCATGAGGAAATAGTTGATCGTTTTGATCATTCGGTAGCTCTTAGTGATGCTGAAAATTATAAAGCATTGAAAGAAATAAAGGGTTTGTTTAACCGAATTCACATTTTACCATATCAGCCCACCTGCGAAAATATGGTGGAGGATTTTGCTCACAGAATCATGAAAAAACTACCAGATGGTGTGGATTTACATAGCCTGAGACTGTATGAAACCGCCACATCTTATGCTGAATGGTTTGCCGAAGATCAAAAATGATATTACCTTTAAGGCAAAACTGTTAAATCTATGCCGGAAAAACACGGAATAAAACCCACACGTCACGGTTTTGGAGATGGCCTTGTGGATGTTGGCAGGTTGAATAATAATCTGATTGCACTGGGTGCAGATATTACCGGCTCGGTTTCAATGAACAAATTTGCTGAGCAGTTTGCTGACCGTTTTTATTCATTGGGAATAGCCGAACAAAACATTGCAGGCGTAGCTGCAGGTTTGGCCTTATCCGGCAAAATTCCGGTATTTTCAACCTATGGCGTATTTTCAGCCATGCGTGACCTTGATCAGATTCGTATTAGCATTTGCTACAACAATGTACATGTGGTTATCGGCGGTGCGCATGCAGGCATTTCAGTTGGTCCGGATGGCGCCACCCACCAGGCTCTGGAAGATATTGCTGTGATGCGTTCTTTGCCAAACATGACCGTATTATCCCCTTGTGATGCCACCCAAACCCGCCTGGCCACCATCGAAGCGGTTCAGAAAATACAGGGGCCGGTTTACATTCGCTTTGGCAGGGAAGGCGTACCCGATTTTACCGATGCGGAACAGGATTTTTCACCGGGGAAAGCTCAGGTTTTAAAAGAAGGCGATGATATAGCCCTTTTTGCTACAGGGCATCTGGTGTGGGAAGCTTTAACAGCCGAAGAAATCCTCAGGGAAAAACACAACATCCGGGCGGCAGTTGTCAATTTTCATACCATCAAACCCCTGGATAAAGAAACTGCAACCTATTGGGCAACCCGTTGCGGCAAAGTTTAACCGCAGAAGAACATCAGGTAACCGGTGGGTTTGGAAGTGCGGTGGCAGAATGCCTTGTTCAATCGCAGCCGGTACCTATGCATATTCTTGGTGTCAATGACAGCTTTGGAGAATCCGGCCAACCGGCAGAACTGATGAAAAAATACGGCCTGACATCAGATGATATTGTTAATCACGCCCTCAAATTGCTAAATCATGCTTAAAATACTGTTCCTGCTGCTCGTACTTCTTTTTCCTAATCACCAGGCAAAAGAAAAATATGCTCCGGAAACCTGGCCATCAAAAGATGAATTGCTTGGGAAAATTGACCCGTCTACTCATCCTGATTTCACCAGAATAGATCCCGCCATTGGCTATTTTCCGGAAATGTACCTTCGCAAAGATACCTATCAGGCATTCCTGGACATGCGAAAAGCTGCCCGGAATGACGGCATCAACCTAACCATTAAATCTGCAATGCGAACGTTTTACATTCAGCGGTATCTGTGGAATCAGAAATTTTCAGGTAAGCGCTCAACCGGCGGTTCCAGGGTTGACCAAAATCTGCCTGACAGTATAAAAACAAAAATTGTGCTGGAATATTCAGCCATGCCGGGCACATCACGCCATCACTGGGGCACAGAAATTGATATTAACAGCACATCGCACGCCTATTTTTATCAGGGGGAAGGCAAAAAAGTGTATGAGTGGCTACTGGAAAATGCCGGTGATTATGGCTTTTATCAGGTATATATTCCCTTTGGGGAAAAACGAAAAACCGGCTTCAAACACGAAGAATGGCACTGGACATACAAACCCGAATCCGATGTATTTACGTATGCCTATAAGCGAAAAATCACCACAAATGACCTGAGTGGTTTTCACGGCGATGAATTTGTGGAAGACTTCCGTGTTATAGAGCATTACGTGTATGGCATCAATCCTGAATTATTGGAATAATGTTTGCACCATCTTGTTCAAACAAACATAAAAAACCATGAAAGCATTTGTATTTTCATTATCTGCGCTACTGCTTTTTGCATTGACATCCTGTAATACGACTTCTGTTATGGTGGATGTTCTTGAACCCGCTGCTATCAACGTACCCCAAAAATATCAGGATGTTGTGGTAGCAAACCGGAGTTTACCTGCAAAAGGTGAAAAAGGAAAAAATTTTGTTGAAGGCTTGTTTTCCGGAGAAGGTGTTTTCAATGACCGCCGTGGCTCTGAGCAGGCTGTGATGGGCATAAATAATAAACTAAATGAAAATGAGCGTTTCGGCAGCCGAATTTGTGAAACCTGTGAGTTCAGGGGAACAGGAACTGCCGAATGGCCGCTTCCTCTCGAATGGGACAGCTTACGCCGGGTATGTGAAAAATACGGTGCTGATGCCTTAATCAGCCTTGAGATTTTTGATTCCGATAAATATGAGGACATGCAGGTACGCAGGCGAAAACGCACTGTGGATGGAGAAACCCGGTATTATAACAAATACGAAGCCCATCTGGAAATTCGTGTTACCAGCGGATACCGCATTTATGATCCTTTTGAGGAAAAAATTATAGATGAAAATGAATTTGTTGATCACAAAGCATGGGACAGAAGCGGTGACACCAAAAGGGAAGCTACAGGACGCCTTCCCTCCCACCGCGATGCTGTCATGCAGGCTGGTTATTTTGCCGGCGAGCAGTATGCTGCCAGAATTTCACCCACCTGGAAAACTACCAGGCGCACCGTTTATGTTGGTGGCAACGATGAGATGAAAACCACACGGGATTACGTGAAAAATAATCAGTGGGAAAAAGCCGCCGGGGTATGGAAAAAATACACTGATTCAGAGGACACCAAACTTGCCGCCCGGGCATGCATGAACATGGCTATTGCTGCCGAAATACGTGGCGATCTGGATTTGGCTCTGGAATGGGCAAACAAATCATACAATTTGAAAAAAGAAAGCAGAACCAGGGCATACATCAATCTGCTGCACAAACGCAAACAGGACATTGAAAAGCTTGAAAGGCAGCTG
>CAYQMB010000013.1:0-24891 GCA_964418565.1 uncultured Bacteroidales bacterium
AATGGAATGTGCTTCTTTAATGGCTTTAATGCTGGGTAGTTTTTTTCCTTCGATGTATTCCAGCAGTGCACCTCCGGCAGTGGAAACATAACTGATTTTGTGTTCCAGCGCATATTTTTTTAAAGCGGCAATGCTGTCACCACCACCTACAAGAGAATACGCTCCTTTGTCGGTGGCTCTGGCCACAGAAAGCCCTGTTTTTAGCGTGCCATAGGCAAAATGGTTCATCTCAAAAACACCCATTGGTCCGTTCCAGAGGATGCTGGAGGAGTGCATGATAACCTGTTCAAATAGCTCTGCTGATTTAACTCCGATATCCACGCCCATCCAGCCTTTTTTTATCGCAGTAACAGGTACATGTTCGATGTTTGCTTCATTACTGAAATCATCCGCTATTAATACATCCTTGGGAAGGTAAATACTTACGCCGCGGTCTTTTGCCGTTCGCATAATTCGTTCTGCAACATCAAGATAATCGTCATCCACAAGCGAGTTACCCACTTCGAGCCCTTTGGCTTTCAGAAAGGTGAAAACAATTCCTCCACCAATGATCAGGTTATCCACTTTTTCAAGCAGGGCTTCAATGATGTTGATTTTTGTGGAGATTTTTGCTCCGCCAATGATGGCAGTGAATGGTGATTTGGCCTTTTTTAAGAGACCGTTGATATTTTTGATTTCAGACTCCACCAAATAGCCGAACATTTTATCATAAGGAAAAAACTTAGCAATGGTATAGGTTGATGCATGCGCCCTGTGAGCGGTGCCAAATGCATTGTTTACATAAACATCGCCCAGTTTTGCCAGCTTTTTGGCAAACGTTTCATCCCCTTTCTTTTCCTCATTGTAAAACCGAAGGTTTTCAAGCATCATGACATCGCCTTCTTTTAATCCGGATGCCATTTTTTCCGTTTCTTTTCCTATGCAGTCGGGTGCAACCAGAATCGACCTGCCAATCATGCGTTCAACATAATCTGAAATGCGATGTACGCTCAGATCATCGCTTTTTTTGCCGTCAGGTCTGCCCAGATGGGTCATGATGATAACAGCTCCCCCTTCGGTGATGATTTTCTGTATGGTGGGAATGGCAGTGACAATGCGCGTGTCATCTGTAATTTCACCACGATCGTTCAGCGGAACATTAAAGTCAACACGGACAAGTACTTTTTTGCCTTTGAAGGAATAATCATCAAGTCGATTCATAAAAACACCATAATTTTGGCATAAAATTAATACATTTTAAGCTTGCAACAGGTATGTTGTTTGGTATTTTAAATGTTATCCGTATTTTTATCATGCCCAAAAAGATGGTTTAATCAGATTCCCGGCACACCGGGCTTACATTCCGTGTTTAATTTCCCCATGTACTCCTGTCCAGACTCCGATACTGAATGGCTTCGGAAATGTGCTCGCTCTTGATGGTCTCCGACTCAGCCATATCGGCAATGGTACGGGCTACTTTTAATATCCGGTCGTAAGCTCTTGCTGATAAGTCCAGTTTTTCCATGGCGGATTTTAGCAACATATTGGCAGTTTGATCCACAGCACAATATTTCTGCATGATTTTGCTGCTCATCTGTGCGTTGCTGAAAATATGTTTGTTTTTATTGAAACGCTCTGACTGAATTCCCCTTGCTTTGATGACACGCTCTCTTACAGCAGCACTGTTCTCGCCCGGGGGCTCAGAAGACAGCTTGTCAAATTCAACGGGTACAACTTCCATATGAATGTCGATTCTGTCAAGCAACGGGCCTGAAATTTTTGACAAATAATTCTGGATTCTGCCCGGTGTACAGGTGCATTCCCTGGTGGGATGGTTGTAGTATCCGCAAGGGCACGGGTTCATGCTCGATACCAGCATCAGGCTTGCCGGATATTCTACTGTGAATTTTGCCCGGCTGATGGTAACCACACGATCTTCCAGCGGCTGCCTCAGCACTTCGAGCACCGTCCGTTTAAATTCCGGTAACTCATCCAGAAACAATACACCGTTGTGTGCCAGAGATATTTCACCGGGTTGAGGATGATTTCCCCCACCGACAAGAGCTACATCTGAAATGGTATGATGAGGCGACCGGAATGGCCTGCGTGTCATCAGTGATGTGTTTTTATCGATTTTCCCTGCTACTGAATGAATTTTGGTGGTTTCCAGAGCTTCATCAAGAGTTAATGGTGGCAAGACGGATGGAAGCCTTTTTGATAGCATGGTTTTTCCGGCCCCCGGGGGACCAATCATTATCAGATTATGACCTCCTGAGGCAGCAATTTCCATCACCCGTTTTACATTTTCCTGCCCCCGGACATCGGAAAAATCCGCTTCGTAATCATTGGCTGTTTGCTTAAAGGTTTTTTCCAGATTGACTACAGTTGGCTCCAGACCTGCTGTTCCCTCAAAGAAATCAATAACTTCGGTAATGTGTTCAACACCATATACGTCCAGGCCTTTCACAACGGCTGCTTCCCTGGCATTTTTTGCCGGCAGAATAAAGCCATCCAGGGCCGCTTCTTTTGCTTCCAGAGCAAGTGGCAAAACGCCTTTGATTGGCAAAATGCTGCCATCCAGAGAAAGCTCACCCATAATCATAAAACGGTGCGTTCGCTCAGATGCCATCTGCTCAGATGCTCCCAAAACCCCTATAGCCAGGGGTAAGTCATAGGCTGAACCCTCCTTGCGCAAGTCAGCAGGCGCCATGTTGATGACAATTTTTCTGCCCGGCCACTGATATTCATTGTTGCCTAAGGCTGCAACAATTCGCTGATGAGATTCTTTTACAGCGTTGTCAGGAAGGCCTACCAAATGAAAATCATAGCCCCTGGTTGCATTGGTTTCTATGGTAACTATATGCGCATCTATACCATGAAATGCGCCCCCGTAAGTCTTAACTAGCATAGCTCTGGTTTTGACCCTAAAATAATCATTCAGGTATAAATAACCTAATTTTTCCCGGGGTTTTTTGGTTTCGGGAATCCATCAGAAACAGAATTGGTGAATTTCAGCCTGTTTTGGTTGTTTTGTGATTTTTTCAGTATATTTAGATTAAATTTTAATTGTATGGCTGAAACCTTACCCTATTATTCAAACCTTCTGATGGTGGGTGGTACCTCAAAAAAATCGGGCAAAACAAGCGCAATCCGAAACATTATTTCCCACTTTTCAGAGGATTCTGTTGTTGCTGTTAAAGCCATATTGTTTGACAATGATGAGCATTTTTATACCCATTATCCCGAGGCCGTAGGAACGGATTATTTTGCCATTAATGAGCAGGAGGCTATTGATAAAGATTCCGGTCGTTATCTGAAAAGTGGTGCCCATCAGGCCTGGTTTTTAGCGGCCACGACAAGTGGTGAAAGTAAACTCTTCAGGCAAATTGATGCATTGTGCAACGAAGGCAATCCGGTAATTCTGGAATCCAATGTGCTGAGAAAATTTGTCAGACCGGCGGTATTTATCATGCTTGTAAATCCTGAACGACGGATAAAGCCATCTGCAAAAGCCATGCAGGATAAAATTGATTTGCACCTGAATTCAACCAACGAAGATATCGAACAGATTTCATCACATCTAAAAATTGAAAATCACCAATGGAAACTCATTCGGAAAATCCAAACATAAATCTGCAGGAGGCTCTTGATCTCTGCCTGAAACATGCTCATGATACGGATGATGAAACCATAGATTTGCATGCTGCCATTGGTCGGGTTCTGGCTGAAAATGTTGTTGCTGTCAGGGATATGCCTCCATTTAACAAAGCTGCTGTCGACGGATATGCCTGTCGCAAATCCGACATGCCTGGTCCGTTGAGGCCTGTGGCAACCATCGCTGCGGGTGATGATGCGGATGTCCGGCTAAGCCCCGGTGAATGCGTGAAAATCATGACGGGAGCATCTGTGCCCGACGGGGCTGATTGGGTTGTTATGGTAGAACATACACGCCAGAATGATGATGGACTGATTGACATTACCGGAACAGGAAGAAAAAGCAATATTGCTCTGAAAGCTGAAGATTATGCCAGCGGTGATGTGCTGATTAGAAAAGGACAGATTCTGAAGTCGCAACACATTGCCCTGATGGCGGCTGAAGGCTACGCATCTCCAAAGGTATACAGCAAACCCCGCGTTCAGATTGTTACCACAGGAGATGAGCTTGTGGAACCACACGAATTCCCCGGAAACGGACAAATACGGAATTCCAACGCCATTCAGTTGCAGGCCCAGCTTAATCAAATCGGCATTATGGCAGATTATCCGGGCATTGTCCCTGATGATAAGGCTGCATTGAGGCAGGTGATAAAAAGATGTGATGCTTATGATATCAGCTTTTTTACCGGTGGGATATCCATGGGCGATTACGATTATGTTCCCGGTTTGATTAAGGAGGCCGGGTACAAAATGATTTTTCAAAAAATTGCTGTAAAGCCCGGAAAACCTACTGTCCTGGCAAAAAAAGGCAAGCATTTGATTATGGGGTTGCCCGGAAATCCGGTTTCAGGCTTTATCCAGTTTCTCTTGCTTGGAAAACCACTTATTTACAAAATGATGAATGCAGATTACCTGCCGGAAGAACATTTCTTACCGCTTGGTGAAGATCTGCCGTCTAAAAAATCGGATCGTGACAGTTGGATACCTGTGCAGATAAACAAGAACAAGGTGTATCCGGTTCCGTATAATGGCTCAGGTGACCTTGCAGCCTTGCGTTATGCGCATGGATTTATCTGTATTCCCGCTGCAGTAACATTACTAAAAACAAAGGATTACGTGCATGTTAGACCAGTTTAACCGACATATCAATTACCTCAGAATATCCGTGACAGACCGGTGTAACCTGCGCTGTGTTTACTGTATGCCGGAAGATGGTGTGCCGGCGTTTCAGCATAAAGATATTTTATCATACGAGGAGATTCGTGACATCACCGCCTATCTGGTAAGTAAAGGTGTGGATAAAGTTCGGCTTACCGGGGGTGAACCATTGGTGCGCAGAGATATTCATGTTCTGGTACGCATGCTTTCGCAGATATCCGGTATCCGTGATTTGAGTATGACAACAAATGGCATTTTGCTGGATAAATACGCACAGCTTCTTGCTGATTCAGGCTTGCAGCGGGTAAATGTCAGCCTTGACAGTCTTGATCAGCAAAAATATCACAAGATTACCCGTCGCGGGCATTTGAAGGATGTTTTACGGGGGATTCAGGCAGCTGAAGAAGCCGGATTACAGCCCATAAAAATAAATATGGTGATTAATCAATACAGCACCCTGGCAGACAGAAAGGAGCTACAGGCATTCGCTGATCGTAAAGGCTATTCCTTGCGTTTTATTCATGAAATGCAGCTGAATAGCGGGACATTCACCAGAGTGGAAGGGGGAGAAGGTGGCAATTGTGCCGCTTGCAACCGGATACGTCTCACGGCTGATGGTAAGCTGAAACCTTGTTTGTTCAGTTCACTGGCATATGATGTCCGTGAGCCGGGCATTAAAAACGCCCTGAAGCTGAGCCTTGAAAACAAACCGGGGGCAGGAAGCGTAAATACACATGAACATTTTTCTCAAATCGGAGGGTAACATGAAAAAACTATCGCATACAGATGCATCAGGAAAAGCCCGTATGGTGGATGTTTCCGCCAAAAACGACCAGAAAAGAAAGGCTAAAGCAGAGGGCTCTATCCGGCTTCATCCGGATACGCTAAACCTTATCCGTGATAATGATATAAAAAAGGGCGATGTGCTGAATGTGGCCCGTGTTGGCGGGATAATGGGAGGGAAAAAAACCTCTGAGCTTATTCCTATGGCGCATAATCTGCCATTGAATAGTGTTTCTGTGGATATTGAGTTAACAAAAGAAGGGGCACATGTGTATGCTGAGGCTGCCTGTACCGGAAAAACCGGTGTGGAAATGGAAGCACTGACGGCTGTGAGCATCGCTTTGCTAAATATTTATGATATGTGTAAAGCTGTTGACGGTGATATGGAGATCGGTGAAATTCGATTGATTGAAAAAACAAAAACCAACCTGTGATATGTACAACGAAAACATGAAAGTTACGTCGGTAAACCTGGCCAGTGGCCGGGGACGTAAATTTGCCAGAGAAAGCATTGATCTGAAACCCGGTGGTGTTGAAGGCGATGTGCATTTTGGCAGTAAAGACAGGCAGGTTTCCCTTTTGGGTGAAAACCGGATTCAGGAATTGCAAACCATCACCGGGGCACCGGATTTTGAAGCTGGTGCCTTTGCTGAGAACATAACGTGTTCATACCTTGATGATTTGCAGGTTCAGCGACTCGACCGCTTTGCCATTGGCGAAACCTTGCTTGAAGTAACATCCATTGGAAAACCATTGCATAAAGAAGTGGATATGGTGGGGCATTATGTGTCTCCGCATTTTGCTGTGTTTTGCCGGGTGTTAAAAAGCGGAACAGTAAAGGCGGGAGATGAAATCATCTGGCAGCCAAAGATTTTCAGAGCAAAAATAATAACCCTTAGCGATCGGGCCGCAGATGGGGTGTACAAAGATAAAAGCGGTCCGCTGATTGTGGATCAGCTTGAAAACTTTTTTGAAAAGGAAAGCCTGAGGTTCAGCGCCGACTATAAGGTGATACCCGACGATGAAGACAAGTTAATCCAAACCCTGCAGCAGGCACGTGGTTCCGATATTATCATGTGTACGGGTGGAACAGGCCTGGGAGAAACGGATATTACCCCTGAAACGGTGCAGCCTATGCTTGATAAAGAATTGCCCGGCATTATGGAATACATCCGTGTCAGGTTTGGAGCGGAAAATCCGGCTGCCTTGCTGAGCCGTTCGGTAGCGGGTACCATGGGGGAAAGCCTTGTGTATACCCTTCCGGGAAGCCCGAAAGCGGTTGATGAATACATGTCGGTAATTCTTAAAACCCTGACACACAGCTTGTGGATGCTACATGGGCTGGATGTGCATTAAGACTATCTGATGAATCAATTGCCTGATTTGTCAAATGAGTATAAAAGTGCAATTTTACGTTTGAAAAAGAAGGTTGTAACTTGAAAATTGGAATAAAAGTTAAACTTCTTTTGTGTTTTGAGATAGTTTTTTTCCTAGCGATTTCAAATTCATTGTAGGTAGGGTTATGGCTTTTATACCGGATAAGGTGCTAAGAGTGGAAATATAAGCTCTAATATATGGAAATAATATTGCTGGTGCATTTACATAGAACATATTGTTTAGCATATTTGGCTCGATGCTGTCACTAAACATGAAATCAGCCTTAGCGATAACAATAATATTTAATACATCATTTTCATCTTGAACTGATGTTTCTAAATGAAGTTGAAAGATATTATTGTTTTTTACGATACTACCCGTTGGTGTAAAATGTAATTTGAAACTATCACTAATTTTTTCGTCATTGTCAGATAGTTCAATTACAGATTTGATTATTTTAAAATTTTAAAATTTAAATTTAGCTTCTTGTGTTTTCTCATTCATAGCTTTACTTTTTATGCTGCTACTGAAAAATCATTTATATCATTATCTGTGTTAAAATCAGTAGCTTCCTGTACAAGGTTTATTTCTTTGACATCTTGTACATTTATGTAATAACCGTTATCTTCAGTGGTAAACTCTGGGTTTTTAACTCTTGTTAGGGAGTTCTGCGAGACAAACAATAGTTCTTGGGGGTAATGCTTTTTTTCAAATTCTTCCGCAAAGTTGGCTTCCTTATTTAAGTATTCTTTATTTTCAAATAGTTCAAGGGGATTTACCTCAATGATATGAATGTTTTGGTTTTTATTGTATTCATAGCGGAAAAAAGCATCATCAAATATTTTAGATATGCCATTCAACCAATTTTTAATTTCATTTTTAGCTTCCATCTTAAAAAATTTTATTTATCATTTCGATTAAATCGATAGCTTTTTCGTAAGCTTTATCTGAATCATCTTTTGTTATAGCAACATTTTCATAATCCGATTGTTCTCTAAAATATTTTAGATCTCTCATCTTTCTTGAGAAGCTTTGAGATGTTTTTAAGTCAAAATTATGTTTAATTTCTGATTTATAAAAGTCGATTACATATTTATGTGTTCCAACATTTTTTGTTTTGCTTATTTCAATCCTTAAGTCTTGGTAACTAATTCCGAAAAAGCTATTGATATTTGATTTTAAAAGTTGAAAGACTCCATAAATAAGAACAATGGACACTTGGTGCATAATAGTTATTTTTGATTAATAAATTTGCACCTTCAATATTCGTTTCAGATTTATTTTTTAAATGCATCTATAATTAGCATTTTTTTCAGTTGCAAATATATAAAATATTCATAGTTAATCAATATAATTTACTTCGTTTCAACAGGTAAGCCTGCAGCACTTCAGCAAAATCGCGGCGTATATCGGCTTCTACAAAATCAATTCTGTATTGACCACAGCGGGTTTTTAGCTCGGACATCAGTGCGTTGCTTTGCTTGCGGTATTGTTCCCTTACTTCGCCGGGGTTCAGTTTGAGCTCACGTCCGCTTTCCAGATCAACAAATCGATGCGGGCGGTTTGCAAATTCAAAATCCTGCTCCAGCTCATGATCGGTCACATGGAAAAGTATCACCTCATGTTTATTGAAACGCAGGTGTTGCAATGCACTGAAAAGAGCTTCCGGATCTTCATCGCTGAACATATCTGAAAAAAGGATAATCAGCGAACGCTTTTTAATCTGTTCGGCAAGAATATTAAGGGATTCCGAAGCGCTTGTTTTGCGGTTTTTCGGCTTGAATTCCGGTGAAATTAACTGCCTTAGTTCGTTGTACAAAAAGGAAAGATGTACTTGCGACAAGCGGGCATCGGTGTGCAGACGCACTTCTTCATCAAAAAGGCTCAGACCTACAGCATCGCGCTGGCGTTTCATAAGGTATACCAAGGCTGATCCAAGATAAACCGAATAGGCCAGCTTGTTCATACGCTTTTCTTTTACCGGAAACAGCATGGATGAGGAGGTATCTATGATCAGGTGGGCGCGAAGGTTGGTTTCCTCTTCGTAGCGTTTGACAAAAAGCTTTTCGGTGCGTGCATACAATTTCCAGTCGATGTGCTTGGTTGATTCGCCTTTGTTGTACAACCTGTGTTCAGCAAATTCAACCGAAAACCCGTGATAAGGGCTTTTGTGGAGTCCGGTAATAAAGCCCTCCACCACTTGTTTTGCAATGAGCTCAAGATGATCAAATTCCTCAAATTGCTGTATGTCGCGCAGGTTTTTCATGATGACACTTTTGAAAGAACGAACTTACGCAATATTTATGATTTTTCCAGCAAAACTTATCCGGGATGTACATTTTGAGCGGGGGAGGATTGTCCCCTGAGGTAATCAACTTAGCAATCCATGATCAAGCATGTGGGAAATAGCAACTTTCAATCCGATGCCAATGAGAATTACACCTCCTGCAATGGTTGACCATTTTTTCATGGCGGGTGTGCGGACATTTTTACCTGTCATCAGGCCAAGTACGCTGGCGACAAATGTTACAAAGAAAATAATGGCAACGGCAAGCCAGATGTTCACCTTAAGCAGCCCTAAAGAAAAGCCGGTTGCCAGGGCATCTATGCTGGTAGCAAATGACATGGTGATAATAACTTTAATCCCGATGATAAACTGTTTGGGTGCTTCCTGCTTCATAAAACCTTCACGCAGCATATGAGCACCAATAAGAAACAACAAGCCGAATGCAAGCCAGTGATCCCAGGCATCGATGAATTGCAGAAGGTTATATCCGGCAAAATAGCCAATGAGTGGCATACCGGCCTGAAACATTCCAAAACTGATGGGTATCATGAATTTGTATTTCCATGATAAGGGTTTGCAATTCAATCCGCAGGTAATAGCTGCAGCAAAAGAATCAAAACTCAATGCGATGGCTATGCCAATGATGCTTAAAATATCCATTGAAGCTGCAAAATTATAAAACCTTGTTAACAATGGAAGAAATTTTACGCTTGTGTTGAAAATTAAATTATTTTAGCGTCATGCAACTGGTGCAGAAAATATTAGCTTTCATTTCCATGGTAACCCTCCTGGTATCTACCATGGGTTATACCATTGAACATCACTTCTGTAACCATTGTGAGCGGAATTTTGAAACCGCATGGTTCCTGATACCCACCGTTGAAGATATGGACCATTCGTGTGATTGCTCTCATGATGAAGCAGAAGAAACCGATGTCTGCACCGCTAACTGTGAAGTTGATCGGGCTGTGCATGTGGAACATGTCCGTTCAGATATTCAGAATTTTTTGGTTCAGGATGATAACAGCAAAATCCTGAATCTGCATTCTCAATTGATCGCCCTTTCCGCCAGTGATATTCGTGGTGGTGTGAAAATATCAGCACCCACTGAGCATCTGGTTTATAATTCGTTTTGGCCTTCCGGCCCAACTTTAACTTACATACAACATTGTGTTTTCAGATTGTGATGGATTGACATTGAGGCAGTTATTATTTTATCAATGTTAAATTTTATCACAGAATAATTATGTTTAAAAAAGCAATGGCCTTGCTGATCTTATTTCTTGGTGCATTAACCGCTTTGGAGGCACAGCAGATCGAAGGCAAAGTATACGAAACAATAGATGGTGAGAACGTCCCGCTTACCGGAGCAAATGTGGTTTGGCTCGAAACAAACAGGGGCACTACTACCGATAATGAAGGTGAATTTGTGCTTAATCACCACCCGGAATCAACTTATTTGCTGGTGAGTTTTGTCGGTTACAGGAACGACACAGTGGCAGTTGCTGCTGATCAGAAAACAATAGAAATCGAAATGATTCCGGGAGAAGTCCTGGAGGAGGTATCGGTTGCGGATCGTAAGCAGGGAACCTCAGTTGACCGAATGGAAACCATGCATATTGAAAATATTGCCGGTGAAGAACTGCATAAGGCGGCCTGCTGTAACCTGTCGCAAAGTTTTGAAACCAATGCTTCTGTGGATGCCGCATACAGCGATGCTGCAACAGGAGCAAAACAGATTCGCCTCCTTGGTTTGTCCGGACGGTATGTGCAGATGATGACAGAAAACTTTCCCAATTATTATGGTCTGGCAACCGCTTTTGGGTTGGAATATATTCCCGGCCCATGGATGGATGCTATTCAGGTTTCTAAAGGAACTGCTGCCGTGGTTAATGGCTACGATGCCATCACAGGACAAATCAATGTGGAATACAAAAAGCCTGAAAGCTCTGAACCCTTGTATGCCAATTGGCTGATCAACGATAAAGGCCGCACAGAGGTAAATCTGAACGGACACTGGATCATTAATGATAACTGGAGTACCATGCTTCTGACACATCATGGCTGGAGCCTCCGGAAAAATGACGTTAATGATGACAACTTTATGGATCATCCACTTGTGGATCGTCAGTTGTTTTTTGCCCGTACGGATTATAAAAATCATAAAGGCTATACCTCACGTTTTGGATTGAAATATTTTTATGAAGATCGCCTCGGCGGACAGTTGAATTATGACCCGGACATTAACCCCCTGGATCAGACAGCCTATGGTGTGGACATTAACACCAAACGGTATGAAGGTTTCTGGAAAAACGGGTATGTTATTCCCGGGATGAAACATACCAGCATCGCCTTAATCAACAACATGTCTTATCACGAGCATGACGGTGTTTATGGAAAAAGGCAATACGATGCTACCCAGCTGAGCTATTATGGTAATCTCATCTGGCAAAGTGTTTTGGTAAATCATCACCATACGTATCACGCCGGTTTGAGCATGAAATACGATGTGTATGATGAACACCTGGATGACCGTCCGCTTGGTCGTACAGAAATTGTACCCGGGGCATACCTGCAGTACTCCATGAAGCTGGATAACGGCCTGAGTGCAATTGCGGGAGTGCGTGCTGATCACCACAACGAATACGGCATGTTTTATACCCCGCGGTTTCACATGAAATACAAACCCAACGGCATTACAGTGATTCGTGCAAGCGTCGGTAAAGGGTGGCGTACTGCCAACGTGCTGGCTGAGAACTCCTTCTTGCTTGCTTCTTCACGCCTTATGCGCATTGATGATAATCTTCTGCCCGAAGAAGCATGGAACGCCGGTATCAGCCTGACACAATATTTCATGGTTGGTAATCAGGAATGGCGTGCTACGGCAGAATACTATCGCACCCAGTTCGAAAATCAACTCGTGGTTGATATGGACACTGATGTGGATGAAGTGCACTTTAGCAATCTTCACGGACAGTCGTTTTCCAATACGTATCAGATAGAGTTGTCAGCGCCATTGGTGAAAGGTCTGGATTTACGCACGGCCTATCGCTACAACGATGTTCAGCAGAACATTGGCGGTGTGATGCGTGAAGTGCCACTGACAAGCCGCTCAAAAGGCTTTATAACCGCTTCGTACAAAACCCCGCTTGGCAAATGGCAGTTTGATGCTACCGGTCAGTACAATGGTGGCGGCAGAATACCATCAACGGCAGCAAATCCCGATGTGTATCAGCGTGGAGAAAGTTTTGATCCGTATCCTATGATGCATGCGCAGATTACAAAATATTTTAAAAGCTGGAGCGTGTATCTGGGTGTGGAAAACATCCTGAATTACCGACAGGAAAACCCGATTATTGCTGCTTCTGAGCCTTTCGGCGAGCATTTTGATGCTGCCATGATCTGGGGACCACTGGAAGGCCGGAAATTTTATCTTGGTTTCAGGTGGAAATTGCAAAACCTGCATAAAGACAGTTAATTGAAATATGAATCTAAAAACTAATATCTTATGAAAAAAGTATTGATGATTACATTGAGCGTAATGCTCGTAGGATTTTTCAGCAACAACCTGAATGCACAGGATGCTGATAACAAGGGCGAAGTTGTACTCGAAACAAGTATGGATTGTGGCAATTGTGCCGGCAAGGTTACAAAACAGTTGTCTTTTACCAAAGGTGTAAAAGATGTGAAAGCTGATTTTGTTAAAGATGAAGTATGGGTGAAATTCCGCAGCGATAAAACGGATGCAGATAAGCTCATTGCCTCACTGGATGAAATTGGTTACAAAGCCAAAGTGAAAAGTGAAACCACCGAAAGCAACAAAACGGACAAGCATGCGGGATGCCCCGGTGCTAAAGCAGCCGGATGTGCAGGTAAAAAGAAACCCTGCGGCGCTACTGAAGATGAATAATTATTTTTATCTTACACCTGCCGGAGTTTCCGGCAGGTGTAATTTTTTAAAAATGGAGGAACTATGCGTTATTTGACATTAAGTTTGTTTGTGATTTTACCTCTTATTATGATCGGACAGAAAGCTGAAATCATCTCATTGCCAGATGCTGATAAAACAGGTGGTATGCCACTGATGGAAGCTTTGAATGAACGGCATTCATCGCGGGAATACTCCGCCAAAAACCTCAGCGATCAGCAAATTGCTGACATGCTGTGGGCTGCCTGGGGTGTTAACCGTGATAATGGAAAGCATACTGCACCCAGCTCACGCAATAAGCAGGAAATGGAAGTGTATATGAGCACAGCCGATGGCTTGTTTTTATATCTCCCTGAAAAGCATGCTCTGAAAAAAATCCACGATAAAGACATCCTTGCCATCACTGGTGGTCAGGATTTTGTGGATGATGCTGCCGTGAATCTGATTTTTGTTGCCGATTACCGCAAAGCCGGTGATGATGTAACCGCTGATGATTACCGCTGCACATCCGGTACCAATGCCGGCTTTATGTCTCAGAATGTGTATTTGTGGTGTGCTTCTGAAGGGCTTGCTACGGTTGTGCGTGGCTGGTTTGACCGGGAAGAACTACATGAAGCCATGGGTCTGGAAGTATTTCGTGATGTTATCCTCTGCCAGACAGTTGGATACCCTGCAAAATAACAGCCAACCATTTAGCTTTTTGTTTGTTTAACCACCATGCATACGCACAATCATAATTCGAAAAGTCAACGTGGATTGCTTATTTCCACAGTATTGAATTTTGTTATTACAGCTGCTCAGATTGTTGGTGGCCTGTTGTCCAATTCCCTTTCACTGCTGTCGGATGCACTGCATAATTTTGGAGATGCTGTAGCGGTTTTTGTGGCCTGGATGGCGGGAAAAATTGGCCGCCGGGATGCCAACGAACGAAAAACCTTTGGCTATAAGAGGATTGAAATCATTGCGGCCTTTGTTAACGCTGCAGTATTGGTGGTGATTTCAGTGGTGCTTTTTGTTGAGGCAGGTCGCCGTTTTGCTGAACCGGAACCTGTCAAAGGCCCGCTCATGCTGATTGTTGCCAGTATCGGACTGCTTGCTAACCTGATTTCAGTCTTTATTCTTAACCCGCACAAGGGAGAAAATCTCAATGTAAAAGCCGCGTATCTTCACCTGATGGGAGATACACTGTCTTCTGTAGCTGTGATATTTGGAGGTATTGCAATTACCTTCTGGGAAATTTACTGGATTGATCCTGTCATTACCGTAGCGGTAGGATTGTACATTATTTACCATACAGTGCGAATTCTCCGGCACAGTTTCGATATTCTCATGCAGGCAACACCTGCAGGACTAAACCTAAAGGATGTGGCAAAAACCATTAATGCCCGCGACGAGGTTTGTAATGCTCATCATATCCATGCATGGACACTGGACGATAACCGTTTATTTCTGGAGTGCCACATTCAGTTATGCAGCGATATGTCCGTGTCTGATACCGAACAGATAACCGAGGACCTTAAAGAACAACTGAATAAAGAGTTCAGTATATCTCATCTGACAGTGCAGTATGAATATTCAGAATGTCCGGATGAAGGAGTGAAACTTTAGTCTTGGTTAAATCTGATTGATCAGCTCTGGAGATGTTGGTAATTCAGGGATAAAGCGTGATGCATGAACTGTGTCATATACAAGTTGTCCTATTAAATTCCGGATGTTAGAATGTGGGCAAATCTGCCGAAAAATCACATATAGGATAAAAATTCGGGTCAACATGTCCGTTTGCTCACATGTTTGACCCGGATGTATGATGTCAATATTTTTGAATTTTTATGGAAGTTTACAATTTGCCGCCAAACTCCATCAGGTAAGATTTGATAAATGGATTCAGATCGCCATCCATTACAGCCTGTACATTACCGGTTTCATGATTGGTGCGCAGGTCTTTAACCATCTTGTACGGATGCATAACATAAGAGCGGATTTGTGATCCCCATTCGATTTTCTTTTTTCCTTCCTCAAGTTTGTCCTTTTCTTCCAGCTTTTTACGCAGCTCCAGTTCATAAAGCTGAGATTTCAAAAGGCGCATGGCATTTTGCTTATTCTTACTTTGAGACCGGGTTTCCGTATTCTCAATGGAAATGCCTGTGGGTATATGGTTAAGTCTTACGCCGCTTTCTATCTTATTCACTCCTTGACCGCCTGCGCCACTGCTTCGGAACGTATCCCATTCAATATCGGAAGGATCAATGTCAATTTTGATGGTGTCATCAACCAGCGGGTATACAAAAACAGATGCAAACGATGTGTGACGTTTGTGCGCAGAATCATAAGGTGAAAGTCGCACCAGGCGGTGCACACCGTTTTCGGATTTCAGGTACCCGTAGGCATATTCGCCGGTAAACTCCAGGGTAACCGATTTTATCCCGACCTGATCGCCATCGGTCATGTGGATTTGTTTGACGTTGTAATTGTTGCGTTCTCCCCAGCGAATGTACATGCGCATAAGCATTTCTGCCCAGTCGTTGCTTTCGGTGCCTCCTGCACCGGCATTGATGGTCATCACGGCATCCATGCTGTCTTCTTCTTTCCGTAGCATGTTTCTCAGCTCAAGATTTTCAAGTGCATCTACTACCGTTTTGTGGGCACTTTCCAATTCGTCCTCACTCACGCCGTCATCGCCGGCAAAGTCAAGGAGGACTTCCAGGTCGCCCAGTTTGGTAACCAGGTTCTGGTAATCTTCAACCCATTTTTTTTCAGAGGCAACTTGTTTTAGTAATTTCTGGGCTTGATCGGGATTATCCCAAAACTCCGGAGCCTGGCTTTCTTTTTCCAGTTCCTGTATTTTTTGTTTCCGTTTATCAATGTCAAAGGTACCCCCTCAGAGCTTCCAGTCTGTCCCGAAGCTCTTTGAATTCTTCACTGCTTACCATAATCAATTTGCAATTTATATGATTAACATTGCATCACCGTATGTTCCGAATCTGTACTTCTCTTCAATAGCCACTTTATAAGCGTGCAGAAGAGTTTCGTAACCTGCAAAAGCAGACACCATCATCATCAGGGTTGATTTGGGCAGGTGGAAATTGGTAATCATGCTTGTGGGGATCTGCACTTCAAATGGCGGGAAGATAAATACGTTTGTCCAGCCCTCATATGGTTTGAGCATACCCATGGTTGATTTGCTGCTTTCCAGGGTTCTGAGAACTGTAGTACCCACTGCGCATACCTGTTTTTTCTTTCCTTTGGATTTGTTTACCAGATCGACGGTTTTTTGCGGGATGACAATTTCTTCGCTGTCCATCTTATGTTTGGTAAGATCCTCAACATCCACACCACGGAAGTTTCCAAGTCCGACGTGCAAGGTGATAAATCCAAAATTCACCCCCATGATTTCAAGCCGTTTCATCAGTTCCCGACTGAAGTGCATGCCTGCAGTTGGTGCTGCAACGGCGCCTTCCTTACGGGCAAAAATGGTTTGATACCGTTCTTTATCGTTGTTTTCAACCGGTCGGTTAATAAACTTTGGTAAAGGGGTTTCGCCCAGGCTGTAAAGGGTGTTTTTAAAATCTTCGTAGGGTCCGTCATAGAGAAACCGGAGGGTTCTGCCGCGTGATGTTGTGTTATCAATAACCTCAGCAACAAGGCCTTCATTCTCGCCGAAATAAAGTTTATTGCCAATGCGGATTTTACGTGCCGGATCGACAAGCACATCCCAAAGCCGTTGTTCACGGTTGAGTTCTCTGAGCAGAAAAACTTCAATTCTTGCACCTGTTTTTTCCTTGTTACCATACAGTCTGGCGGGAAAAACCTTGGTATCATTGAAAACCATGGTGTCGTCTTCGGTAAAATAGTCCTTAACATCCTTGAACATCCTGTGTTCAATCTTTCCGCTTTCCCTGTGGAGTACCATCAATCTTGATTCATCTCTGTTTTTTGCAGGATGCAGGGCGATGAGTTCTTCCGGTAAGTTATACTTAAATTGTGATAATTTCATACGATCACCTGATTCTTATGTTTAATACCAAAAATTATTCGTGTTTGTTTTATTATAAACCTTTCCTTATACAGAAATATTACAAAAAGGTTTCATTTTTTCAAAATATTTTCGATTGACGGCAAATTGTAAGCGTCATCCAGTTTGTAATTACCGATTTTTGTGCGTGTTAATTCGGTAAGGTATGCACCCGATTGGAGCGCTTTGCCAATGTCATCTGCAAGCGACCGGATGTAGGTGCCCTTATGACATGTAACAGAAATGGTGAAATAAGGTTTAGAAAATTCTAAAACTTCAATCTTTTTTATGTGTACGGTTCTTGGCTGCAGGTTTGTCTTTTTTCCCTGCCGTGCCATTTTATACGCACGCTGGCCTTTCACGCGTAAGGCCGAAAAATCCGGAGGGGTTTGTGAAATGTATCCCGTAAAATCGTGAAGTATTTGTTCAAGTTTTTCCCGTGTTATGTGATCAGTCGGGAAGGTCTCGTTTACCTCTGTTTCAGTATCGAATGAGGGGGTTGTTTCACCCAGCTTTCCCGTTGCAATATAGGTTTTGACCATATCCTGCAGGCTTTCAATTTGTTTGGTGCCTTTCCCTGTGCAAATCAGTAAAAGACCGGTTGCTTTAGGATCCAGGGTGCCAGCATGTCCGATTTTGATTTTGGGAATTTCACGCTGGTATTTCAACAAATATTTGATTTTATTGACAACGTCAAACGATGTCCAGTCAAGTGGTTTGTTTACCGGAATCAGAATTCCGTCCTGAAAATTTGTGGTATGTGGTGTGAATTCCTCCATTAAATTACATGAATAAAATCAATATGCCGCCTACAATTGCACAGTACAATGCAAACCAGATCAGTTTTCCTTTTCTTACAATATTCAGCATCCAACGACAGGCAATATAGCCCGAAACGAATGCTGCCGCAAAACCAATAATCAAAGGCATGGCAGCCATTCCAGTACTTCCTGTCAGTTCACCGCTGAAAATATTCAGGAGGTTTTCACCAATGATGGGGATTAGAACCATCAAAAAGGAAAACTTTGCAACCGTGTCTTTTTTGTTGCCAAGAATAAGGCCTGTTGATATGGTTGCACCTGACCGGCTGATGCCCGGAAGCACAGCAAAAGCCTGGGCAATCCCAATAACCAATGCGTTGCTGTATGTAATAGGCCTGGCTTTACTTTTAAAAATATGTGTAAATGCTAAAAGTGCAGCAGTTACCAGTAGCATGCTTCCCACAAAGGGCATGTTGTCTCCGCTGAAAAACTGCTTGATATCATCTTTGAAAAATACCCCGACAATCCCGACAGGGATCATAGAGACAAATATTTTAAGAACAGTTTTTGTTTCATCGTTGTATCTGAACTGAAAACTTCCCGCGATAAGCCGTTTTATCTCCTGCCACAGCACTACAATTGTGCTTAAAACTGTAGCACCATGGACAACGATGGTAAAGTAAATGTTTTCTTCGCCCTGAATGTTAAAAAGGGCTTTGCCGATTTCGAGATGCCCTGAGCTGCTCACAGGCAAAAACTCAGTAAGACCCTGGATGATACCCAGGATCAGCGCTTCAAACCACTCCATAGGTTTCCTGTTTACTCAGGTTTGTCTTTTTTTGTTTCTGCAGGTTGCTTTAGAATGGCATATACCTCCACAATAAATCCAATAATGACAAGAATGGGAGCAATGGTTATACGCCGGGTGCTGAAAATAGCGTCACTGAAAACTTCAGGATTTTCGGAACCACCACCTGACATCAGAATGAAACCAATAACGATGATTGCAAAGCCAATAGCCATGATGATGAATTTGCTCTTGTCAAAAGCAAAAATGTTTGTATTCTCTTGTTTCATGTTGTCTCCTTTTTTTGCCATCAGTAATACAGATTTTCAGATTTTATTCTTAAATATTTATTTACTGATAAGAGCGTCGAAATATACGAAATTATTATGCCCAAACCTAAAATAATGCCAAATAATGGGATCATAATGCGGACTTCACTCATGCTGATAATTTCAGAAAACTCGTTGTGCATGAGGTTTATCAGTCCGACAATCAGCCCGCTGGCCAGGATGGCTGATAAAACTCCCTCGAGTACACCGTTCCATATAAAGGGTCGTCGTATGAATGGTTTGGAGGCTCCTACGAGTTGCATGGTGCGGATTAAAAAACGACGAGAGTATACCATCAGACGTATTGCGTTGTTGATAAGGGCAAAGGATATCAGCAGAAGTAAGGCAGCAAAGCCCAAAAGAACCAGACTGATGTTGCGGATGTTGTTGTTTACCGCGTAAAGCAGGTCTTTTTGATAACTCACCTCCCTGACGAGCTTGTCGTATTCCATAAGCCTGGATTCAATCATCTGCACAGAATCAGGATTGGCATATTCGGATTGAAGGTAGACATCAATGGATCCCCATAAGGGGTTGTATTCAAGAATGTCAATAAAATCCTCGCCGAGATCTTCCTGAAGGGATTCAGCTGCTTCCTGCTCAGAAATAAATTCCGTATATCTGACAAAACTGAGCTTGTCCAGTTTCTTTTTAAAGGCAATGACTTCAGGATCCCGGGCTTCATCCTGCAGCCTTACGCTGAGGTTGATGTTTTCCCTGACATGCTCAGACAAGCGCTGGGCATTGAGCAGGAGGTACCCCACAATGCCCAGTAAAAACAAAACCAGTGTCATGCTTAGCACGGTGGTGATTACTGCACCCCTGATTCTGCCTTTAAATACCTTACGTTCTTTTTTTTGTTTTGCCATGGCTTTACTGTTTGATAAATCTGAAATTCAGATGCCGTTTACCGGTGGATATCCGCAGGATATAACAACCTGCCGGTAGTCTGCTGATGTCCATCGTATGCATTGTGGCCTTACCTGACATGGATTCTTCATGAACAAGTTGGCCGTATAGAGTGTACAGTCGAGCACTGCTTGCTTCATCCCTGAGTGTATAGTCTATTCTGATTTCAGAGGAAGCCGGATTCGGGAATAGTGATACCGATTCGTTGCGATGCAATTGATCAATGGCATTCTGATCGATAACGGTTAATGCTATCGTGTCGGTGTCTGAGCATCCGTTTTCAGAGCTGACCATCAGCCAGATATCATGTGTGCCTGCGCCAAACAAACTGCCTGAATAAACAGCACATGAATCCGTTGATCCGTTGCTCCAGTTGTATGCATAATACGCAGCCGGAGCGCAGATGTTGAGGTTGGAATCAATGCTGATGCTGTGGTCCGGCCCCAGATCAACTGAAGGCTGGTCTAAAATGGTAAGGTTTACAGTGTCACTGTCGGTGCAGCCAAAAGCATCACCCTCTGTTGTAACATAATAGGTGCCGCTTTCACTGACTTCTATGCTGCTCTCTGTGGACCCCGTGTTCCAAATGTAGGAATACGCTCCTTCCTCTGCATCCAGAACCTGCGGCCCGCAGTAACTGCCGTCTTCCGGCAGGTTTACATAGTGATGGGGATGAAAAACAACCTGAACGGTATCGTATCCGGTGCATCCGTTTTCGCCAACTGCTGCAAGTGTGTAATTCCCTGTTTCTGTTACGGTAAAGGTAGCTGAGGTGCTTTCGCCGTTGTTCCAGTTGTAAGATTGAATATCGCCAATTGCTGACAGTGTGATCTGTTCCCCGTCGCATAAATCGGTATCATCACCAATATCAATGTCGGGTGCCGGTGAAATATTTACCGTCACTGTATCAGAATTAACGGTTGCGCAACCATTGTACGCCTGGAAAAAGAATTCACCGGTAAGGCTGTCGTTTATGTATGGGATAAACAATGCTGTGTCGGTTTGGCCTGTTATTGGCTGACCGTTTGAGTACCACTGGTAAAACACATTTTCTCCCTGAGCGTCAGCAAAAAGTTCCAGGGTTTCATTTTCGCACATATCCTGCCCAACCGGATCCCATGTTATGGCCGGTGCTGTTCCGATGTTGACCAGCACTTCATCGCTTTGCGTAATGCCGCAAATGTTATCGGCAACGCACATATAGTAACCTGTTTCGAGGGTCTCAGCAGGGTTGAACTCCAGTATTTCACCGGTTTCGCTGGTCAGGGCCGACTGATTTTTGTACCACATCAGGCTAATGGGTTCTGTACCATTGGTTTCAATCTCCAGGGCTACGCTGTCACCGTGGCAGGCATCGATTTCAACCGGTTGGGTGGTAAAGTCCGGGTACGTATGTACCGTCAGCTCTGCCTGATCAGAATTGATATCCTCACACTGATTGGATACGATGCACTGGTAAAAACCGTCATCCTCTGCCTGAGCTTCAGGGAATTCAAGAACAGCGTTGGTGCTGATGGTATCGCCGCTGCTCACCTCGGTCCAGAAATAGTCAATAGGTTCACTGCCCTGAATGATCATTTCCATGGAGGCAGCATCCCCTTCACAGACTTCAATTGCATCGGGCTGCGAAACAATATTGGGGGGCATGACTATTTCAACCATTACAGTGTCAGAGTATACCTCGCCGCAATCGTTCCATGCAATGCATGAATACAGCCCGCTTTGTCCTTCATCGATATTTTCAATGCTGAGATTTGATGAGTTTACACCACTGGCGTTTGAATTGTCTATATCAGCACCTTCGTGTTGCCATTGGTAATAAATCGGCTGAAAGCCACTTACTTTAATTGATAAAGTAGCTGTGTCATTGAGGCAGACTGTTTGTGGCTGTGGCTGTTGGGTAATTGTGGGAGGCATTTTTGTGATGATTTCTGCGCTGTCCGAAAAGATGGTGCCACAGGTATTCATGTAAGCGGCGTAGTAGTAGGTTGTATCGCCTGCTTCACAGGTTATCGTAAGGGTATTATCCGTTGAATCAGCAATCATATTTCCGTCATTGTACCATTGAATGCCAATGGGAGGTGTGCCGGTTGCTGTGGATGTCAGCGTGACTTCTTCGCCCAGGCAGTAGCTGCCTGAAATTGGCTGAGCCGTAACCTGAGCTGTTGTGTTTACCTCCAGGCTTACCTGCCCCGTTGTATCGCTATCGCATGTATTGGAAATCACACACTGGAAAAAACCTTCATCGGACTGCTGTGCTGCTGGAATTGTCAGGCTGGATGCGTTTTCTCCTGTCATAGCCGTACCTTCATTGTACCATTGGTAATTAAGGTTACTGCCTGATGCACTCACAATAAATTCTGCATCTTCGCCTTCACATACGGTTTGTGCTTGAGGTTGTGACAAAATTGAAGGTGGCAATAGGGTAATCAGTTCGATTTGCTCAGATACTGAGCCGCAGGCATTGGTGGCAGTGCATTCGTACAAGCCGGCATCATCACTGCTCAAATTGTTTATCGTGACAAACGGACCATATTCATTTATCGGTGTCCCGTCTTTTGTCCAGCTATATGAAACGGCTTCTCCTGTTGTGTTAACCATGAGCTGCACGTAAGAGCCTTCACAGTGTTCGCCACCACCTGATGTTGAGGGGATGCCCGGAGGACCGGAAATCACCGTCAGGTTAAAATCGTTTGCCTGATCGCTTCCTTCGCCGTTGGTGACGATGCAGTAGTAAGTTCCCTCATTTGCTTCTGATGCATTTGGAATGCTCAGGGTATCGTTGTCATTTCCAATGCTTATTCCATTCAAAAACCATTCGTAGGTGAGAGGTTCAGCACCAGTGGCCTCTATCACAAAAACAGCGGCTCCCCCTGTGCAGAGTATCTTACCTGAAGGTGACGAGACTATCTCCGGAGCCTGAGCAATGGCATTGGGAGCGAATAATGATAAAGAAATAATAACAGTAACCAGCCAATGAATTTTCATAGGTAATTTGCTTAATGTACACTTGTTAATTTAGCTTAGCAAAATAACAAAGAATTCGTGTTTTTCCCAATCTTATTTATAAACATGGATTGTGAATTGGGTATTATTTAACCTTATCATAATGTTGGCTTAAACGTCCTGTAAGATTGGGGCTGTATTTTTGTCCAAAACAAACAAAGATTATGAAAATCACAGCAATCATCACAGCATTATTTTTTAGCCTTGCTTCATTTGCAGGCATTGACGGATCAGACAGCGAAAAAGCTACTACCAGTGAAACCAATGCTGCTACCTGCATTGTAAAAGGAACCGTTGTGGATGAATTAACCGGCGATCCGCTTGCCGGAGTAACTGTTACCATGGAAAATGGTATGGAAACCTATACTGATTTTGAAGGCAACTTTGTCTTTTGTAACCTAAAACCGGGTGCTTACCGGATTGAAACCTCACTCATCTCTTATGAGAACATAACATTTAATAACGTGCGGATTGATTCTGACGGAACACAGAGATTAAGCATTTCCCTTAAAACCCTGAAAGATTAATCCGTAACGGATAACAAAATTTAAAAGCCATTCTTAAATTCATAAAGCAGGAATGACTTGTTTTTTGTATTTTTAATCAAAACCTGTGTTATGACACGACTATTCATCATCGGAATATTAATGGCTTGCTCTGTGATGACAGCCAATGCACAACTGGTAAAGGCCAAAGATGGTTTTTATTATGATGACAATCAGGAGTTGTATACCGGAGAATACATTGAATTTTATGATAATGGCAACATAAAAATCAAAATGAACATCAAAGAAGGGGAACAACATGGTGAAACCACCCTCTTTTTTGGCAATGGTCAGACAAAAGAAGTCAGAACATACCACCATGGACGGAAAGATGGTGAATGGCTCACCTACCTCTCAGACCGAACCCTGAAAGCCATCGCCCATTACAGCAAAAACAAAAAAGACGGCGTTTGGAAAATATTTGACAAGCAGGGAACCTTACGCACAGAAATGCATTACGACAAAGGCCGTAAAACCGGAATCTGGAAGATGTTTAATGAAGATGGCGATCTGATTTCAGAAAAAAACTACGATTAACGCTTTATCTGGCAAAACTTTTCCCGTTCCATCCAAATGCATCCCGTTTCAAATCATTCAACTCAACATAAATCCGCTCGGCCGGGATGTTGATTTCCTTTTCAGTAAACCGGCAAATTTCGCTGATCAACCTTTCGTTGTCGTCCGGAAGACCGATGCTCTTTAGCTGGATGAAAGCCGTGGCATCTGTGCTGCCGGCAAAACGCATCTCATGCTGATCCTTTAATGATATCATGATGAATTTTGAAGGTTTTTCCAATAATCCTGAAATAAAATCCGTGGCTGCTTTGGTGAACTGTACTTTTGCATCAATTTTACGGTTTGTCTCCAGACTGAAATATGGCATAACATCATCGTTTTTGTGTATGCTAAAGGTGGTAAGATTTTAAGAAAAAAACAAGATTTTTTCGCTTTATGCGTAGATCTTAGTAGTATAGATTGCTTACCTTTACCGTGAATAATGTAAGAAGCTGACTTGTGAGGAATTTTATAATAGTTTTACCGCTCTTGATGATTACGCTCAATTTGATCGGACAGGAAAAAACGTTCCCTGCCAGCCGTACAGATGCCAAAATCAGCATTGATGGTGAATTGGGGGAAGCAGACTGGCAGAAAACAAATTGTGCCACTGATTTTGTGGAGTATGAACCACAGCCGGGTGCAACACCCATATACGAAACTGAAGTCTGTGTGCTGTATGACGATAAGGCCTTGTATGTTGCTGCGTTTATGCACGATGACAAGCCGGATGAAATTCTGAGGGAGTTTACCCGTCGTGATGATGATAACGGTAATACAGATATGTTTACCATACAGCTTAATCCCAACAACGATAA
>CAYQMB010000013.1:24991-42550 GCA_964418565.1 uncultured Bacteroidales bacterium
TGGGCGTGACCAAAAGTCACACACTGGATATGACCCTGATTCCTGACTTTTCGCAGGTGAAGTCTGACAACGAGGAGCTTAACCTTACGCCATTTGAAACCTATTATTCTGAAAAACGCCCTTTCTTTACCGAAGGAACCGAGCTGTTTGAAAAAGTGGGCTTATTTTATTCCCGCCGCATTGGTAAAATCCCCGATAAATACTATGACATTCGCAGCATGCAGGATGATGGTTACGAAATTCTGAAAAATCCCCGTTACTCACGGCTTATTAATGCCATGAAACTTACCGGCAGAGGTGAAAATAACCTTGGTATCGGGTTTTTAAATGCTGTGACGGCCAATACATGGGCCGAGGTTGAAGACAGCACCGGAATTACAGACCGGATACTTACCGAACCATGGGCAAACTACAACATGCTGGTGCTGGATCAGTCGTTTGAAAACAATTCCTACATTAACCTGACAAATGCCAGGGTGGACAGACCGGATCCCCGATACAGCTCCAATGTGCTGGGAACAGCATACCGCTTTATGGAAAAATCCAACAGATTCGGAATTTCCGGAGATGCTGCCTGGAGCCATATTACCGATTCCGTACCTGAAAACGACAGCCTCCAAAATGGATATAAAATGTATGTTGGTCTTGGTAAATTCAATGGAACGTGGCAATATGAATACAGCTTTTCGATTAAGTCGGATACCTATGATCCCAATGCATTTGGGTTTCTCAGACGAAATAACACCATGCACCATGTGGCACAGGTGAAATACAACATTTTTGAGCCCGTATGGCGCGTCAATAAACTGCGGCAAATTCTCGAAGTCGGATACAGTACTACCTATATCAATGCCCAGTATAAAGATGCCTGGTTTTGGAGCAATACCTACACAGAAACCAAAAATTACACCAGCATCTGGAACGATCTGGTTCTTCGTCTGGGCGAAACCTGGGATTATTTTGAAGCCAGAGAGCCTGGCAGAGTATTTAAGTATGAAAATGTGCATTATGATGATGTGTATTTTTCTACCGATTACCGAAATCCCCTGGCAGTGGATGTGAAGCTGGGTGTGATGTCTAATTTTGACCTTCAGCACGGTATTTACGGTGATGTGTCTCCCCGTTTCCGTGTAAATGACAAATTAACCTTAAGGGCAGGGGTGAATTTTAACCTTCGTTCAAACAATGATGGTTACGTTACACACCTTGATGACGATATTGTTTTCGGGCGCCGCGACCTTAATACCTACATTTCAACCCTTGGTGTCAACTGGGTATTTAACAATAAGATGTACCTGACCACGGATGTTCGTCATTACTGGCGCATGGTGGATTATACCGAATTTTTCTACCTGCAGGAGGATGGTTACCTCAGCGGACCCGTTGCGTACAACGGGAATGAAGACATCAATTACAACACCTTTAATGTGGATATGCTGTATTCCTGGAACTTTGCCCCGGGTTCTTACCTGAGCCTTATGTGGAAGCAACAGGTATATGCCAGTGAATTTATCCCTGAGAATGAACGTTTCCCTTCTTTGGGTGAAAACATCAACAGCCTGTTCAGAAACGCCCAGCACAACAGCATCTCCTTGCGAGTGCTCTATTACCTCGACTGGCAGTATTTTTCATAGGTTTTAATTGTCTGTACGCCGGCCGTTTGATTCTCAACGCGAAGGCTCAGAACTGGTTTTTGAGCGTACCCATTTTACTATGGACGCATTTTGGATGTTTGAAAAACCGTTTTCTTTTCGTCTACCTGAATTGTAAGTTACCTTGTCATTTTTTTAATTCCCTTTATTGCCATTTTTCTTTTCTCTGTCATGCACATCTCTGGCAACGCGTTTTATGAAATCTTCAAGGGTTTCATCCGGTGATTGTTTCGTGGCCATTAGGCCAATCTCCATGTTATCCTGTATTTGATTGTATTGTTTAAAGCGGGCCTGCAGGGTTTTTAATGAGGCGGTTTCCCAGTAATTGCCTTCATCTGACAATTTAAATTCAGCAAAATACAATTTGCTGAGGTAGCGTAGTATGTCAACAACAAGGACATGTGTTTTGGGCCCTGCAAACTGGGTTTTTACATTGATCGTGTATAAAGCCAGCTCATTGGGATTATCCGCGTATTTACTAAAAAATTGAAAGGTTGCCCAGCTCGCCAGTCTTCGATTGGAAAGAAAAGTTAAATCAACATTTTCACAGCCCTCCGGTTGCATTGTGATTCCGTAAATTTCCTTCCGATAATCATCTTTGCTGTTAGTTTGGGCGGGAAATTCGGTGTTGAAAGTATGGTGTTTCCAATGATGTGTTTTGGCAAAGTCTTTAGCATCATTGATGAAATCATGCAAATTGATATCTTCTTTGAGTTTTCCGCTGTAATGTATGCTTAGTCCCATGGTTAGAAAGTTTGGTTTTATCGGTTAAAATTAATAATACTCTGGCTTACAACAAAAAAACGGGCAGAACAATCATTGTTCCGCCCGTTGTTATTTTAGCGTGTTGCGCCTTATCAGTTCTCTAAGGTAATGTCGAGGCTTATATCCACACCCTTAAGTGCTTTTGAAACGGGGCAGTTGTTTTTAGCATCCTCAGCAAGTTCTTTGAATTTCTTTTCATCTATGCCTTCAGCCTTACCTTTTGAGGTAAGTTTGATTTTGGTGATGGCAAACCCGCCGTCTACCTGCTCAAGGCTGGCAGTGGCTTGCGTGTTTACTGAGACGGGCTTGAAGCCGGCCTCATCCAGAGCGTTTGAAAAGGCCATTGAAAAACAACCCGCGTGGGCTGCAGCAATGAGCTCTTCGGGGCTGGTGCCTTTGCCATCTTCAAAACGTGATTTAAACGAGAAATTGCCTTCCCAGGCTCCTCCGCCCACGATCATTTTTCCATTTCCTTCGGGTAAATTGCCATTCCATTTGGCTGATGATTTGTGTATGCTCATAATGTGTCTGTTTTTTTAGTTGTTCAGTAAATTTTATTCAAGAGGGTAACAAGCGGCTTTTTTAATTGTTTATGTTTGCCTGATAATATCTGTTTTTTGAGATTCCAAATTTGTTTCTGCCGCACCATCTTGATGTTATGGTCTTTTATTTTAGTGAAAGATTTTTACCTTTGGATTAAACAAGCGTATGAAGCCCCACCTTATCACAAAGCAATTGATTCTGGCTTTCGTTTTGGTTTTAATTCACAAACCAGGATGTTCTCAATCTGTCAAATGGTTTTCTTACCAAAAAAATATGCAATCCTGCATTGCAGAAATGCATTCTCCATCCAATAAACTGGAATTGGTTAAGCTTAATAAGCTGCATCCCTTTTACTACAAAAACGATGCAACTGAAAGGCTTTTCATTGAGGCTCAAATGGGATTTCAATTTCCATTTCTTACGGTTATGAAACAATTGGAACGCGGGCAAATTGAAACATCCATATGTGCGCCTGTGAGTATTCTGACCCTGGTTGATATGTTTGAAAATGAGACGGCGCCGGTAATCAATAACGACTATCGGTTTGGTGCAAAAATTTTGTTTCTGTTTTCACCTGAAAACAGCAATGATGCCTTTGTTAAAAACTATCACATGACGCTTGTGCCGGTGTTTCATGAAAGCACTCACATCGGAGATGAATTTGCTTTGCATGGATATAATCAGATTCCGGATTTTGCCAGAATAAATGTCTCATATGAAGCCTGGCAAATAATGGTGGGCATAAACCGACCCCAACGTGATCAAAAAAATAACCTCAGTGCCGGGATTGGTTACGAAAGATTAATGCCATACAAAGATGGGTATTATAACATTGATTCAATGGAAGTGAAGGGAGCTGAGATAACGCCTTCTGATGGCAGGGATTTATGGTTTGCAAGAGCTGAATATTTTTATTCACTGAGGTTTAAAAATAAATCAACAACAGACCTTGTCGCTTCAACAGAAGTGCGAAGAGAGATTAAATTTGGCTATACTCCGGATGAACCTGAAAAACGGGTTTGGTCTGTGAATTTCTATTTGGGATGCAGGTTCCCGGTTAAAAACACCAAAAGGAACATTGGCATTTATTACAGGCATTACCGTGGTATTGTACCTTATGGCCAGTTGCGAAACAACGATAATTTTGTTCTGCATGGTTTAAGTGTGGTGTTTGATTAGAGAAAACGTTCGATCCCTTACAGCTACTGGCGTAGCTGAGGCTTATTTGCATCCCCGGACACTTGAAGGCGTGCTTTCTGTGTCCGGACTTATGATGGTTTTGACGTATCAAACAAAAAAGTTTGGGGAAACGCTTCATTTTGGATGCTTACGCTCCTGCAATGCCTTCAATTAATAATCTTAACAACACCTGACCTCGGAGTGGTCAAATGTGAATAGCCCCGGGTTGTGACCCGGGGTAAAAATATGATGAGAATATGGCTTTTGGTCATGATTTTTGCAGTAAAAAATGCAAAAATTCATGCCAAAAGCGTTCCTGTATTTATTCAGATAACCCCGGGTCACAACCCGGGGCTATTCAAATTTGAGCCCTTCAGGCTCAAAATAAGTAACCTGGGATTACGCTCAGCTTTGCCTCGCGTGATCCCTTAGGGGGAGGCCTTGCAAGCAAAACCCTTACAGCTACTGGCGTAGCTGAGGCTTTTTTGCATCCCCGGACACCAGGAAGCAAGCTTCCCGTGTCCGGGGATACAAAAAACCCCCACTGACAGCTGTCAGTGGGGGTTTTGCTTGCGGAGAGGGGGGGATTTGAACCCCCGATACCCCGTTATGAGGTATGCCGGTTTAGCAAACCGGTGCGTTAAGCCGCTCCGCCACCTCTCCGTGGTTTTGTGCTAAACAGGGTGACAAAAATAGTAATTCAATTTCAGAAAAAAAAGAAAATTTTATCGCATGTCAATTATTTCTGCATTCGGGTAATCCGATTTGGTAAAATTTACCATGTCTTCAGTTACTGGTTTGCTGGTATCCAGTGTGTTAATGGTGATGGTGTAATTCACTCCTTCTTTGCCAACAAAGGTAAAATCATACAACGCTTTCTGAGTTTTATCCATACGGATTTTGATGCGTGAAAATGTGCTTTCCTCATTTTCATTGGGAAACAAATGCACTTCCACCAAAGGCTTACCGTTGACAAACTTGTCCGAAACAAAGCGGCAGGTGTATTCATCAGCGTAGTTGTCAAGAAAGCGGTACGGGTTGATGAAACTGCTGGTTTCATCTTCACTGTATTCGGTGATGTTTATTTCTCCGGTTTCTTCCTGGTAAACCCAGTTGGCCTCACCATCAGAATGAATCACAGAACCCATCATATCCAGCTTGTATGACTTGTCATGAAACCACATTTTACCATCGGTAGCCTGATGGCTGCTATCCCTCAGGTTGTTAATGCTAAAGGTGAATTCCACATAAAAACCATCGTATGATTTTGTTTTTTCTGCAACATCTTCCATGATGTCCAGGGCTTTCTGATCACTGGGTTGCGCTTTTGCCACAAAAACAATCGCAAAAATCAGAATGGGTATGAGTGTGAATTTTTTCATCCGTTTTGTTCGTTTTCATTCATTGTATTCAAATACTGTTCCAAAGCGTATTCGTCGGGAAATAAAACCTTACGGGCTTTGCTGCCTTCAAACGGACCGACAATGCCCCTTGCTTCCAGTTGATCAATGATGCGACCTGCCCGGTTGTATCCGATGGAAAGTTTTCTTTGAATCAGGGATGTGCTTCCCTGCTGGTGTCTGACGACCAAACGTGCAGCATCTTCAAAGTTGTCATCCAGTTTTTCATCAGCATCAACTTTGGCTCCGCCACTTTCCTCTGTGTCAGGTTCAGGTAAAATTAATGCGGAAGGATATCCCTGCTGGTTTGCAATGTATTCCGTAATTTCTTCAATTTCGGGTGTGTCAACAAATGCGCACTGGGCACGAACCATTTCCTGGCCGTCGTTGATAAGCATATCACCGCGACCAATGAGCTGATTGGCTCCTGTGCTGTCAAGAATCGTACGTGAGTCAATGCTGCTTGACACACGGAACGAAATCCTGGCCGGAAAATTGGCTTTGATGGTTCCTGTAATAACATTGGTTGAAGGGCGCTGAGTTGCGATGATCAGGTGAATGCCGATGGCCCTGGCCAGTTGTGCAAGCCGTGCAATCGGGCCTTCAATTTCTTTGCCTGCTGTTTGTATCAGATCGGCAAATTCATCCACCACCACCACAATGTAAGGCAAATAGTGATGGCCTTTTTCCGGGTTGAGTTTGCGCTGAATGTATTTCTTATTGTATTCTTTCAGGTTACGTGCTCCGGCCTTTTTTAACAGATCATAGCGCAGATCCATTTCTTTGGTAAGGGAATTCAGGGTATGAATTACTTTTTGTGTGTCTGTAATGATGGGCTCTTCTTCGTCCGGCAGTTTTGCCAGGAAATGCCGTTCGAGCTTGGAGTAAAAAGACAATTCAATCTTTTTCGGATCTACCATGACAAACTTAAGCTGCGCGGGATGTTTTTTGTACAGCAAGGATGTAATGATGGCGTTGAGCCCGACAGATTTACCCTGACCTGTGGCACCGGCAATCAGCAGGTGAGGCATTTTGGCCAGGTTGAATATCATGGGATCGTTGTTGATCTTTTTGCCGATCACAACCGGGAGCTCGTATTTTGTATTCAGGTATTCCGGGGAAGTCAAAACAGATCGCATAGATACAATCTCCGGACGACGGTTCGGAACTTCAATGCCTATGGTACCTTTCCCTGGTATGGGGGCAATGATGCGAATGCCAAGGGCTGCCAGTGACAATGCAATATCGTCTTCAAGGTTTTTGATTTTTGAAATTCTGACACCCTTCGCCGGCACAATTTCATACAGCGTTACTGTTGGGCCGATGGTAGCAGATATTCTGGCAATTTTAATCTTGTAATCCTCCAGTGTGCTGACAATTCTGTCAGAGTTTTCTTTCAGATCTTTTTCTGAAACTTCAGTTTTGTCGGTTTGGTGGTCTTCCAGCAATTCAACCGGAGGCATTTTGTAATTGCTTAAATCGAGGGTGGGATCATACTCACCATCGCTGCTGATTGTGACATTTTCCGTTTTTGGTTGCTCAGATTTGGTGTATGAATCGTCCACTTCAAGTTCAAAGCCGGATTGGTCAGATTCTTTGTCTGAAGATACTGTGAGATTTTCACGGTCTGTATTTTCTAAAGGGATATGCGTTTCGCGTTCCGGTTTTTCATCTTTCTCCTCAGGTTCATCCTCACTCTCAGACGTCAGATCTGCCTCTGTTTCGGTCTGTGGTGTTATGCTATCCGTCTTTTCTGTTTCCGGATGGTCGGTTGAGGATTCCAGGTCGGAATCATCCTCCTCAAGATTCTCAGATTTGATGTTTCTTGCTTTTTTGATCCATGATTTAATAATGCCGAGGGCTGGTTTGTAAGAAAAGATCAGAACCGCAAAAGCGCTGAAAAACAAAAGCATAATGGTACCGGCTTTTCCGATAAGGGCATTCAGCCAAACGGCAAGAAAATACCCGTGCGCACCACCCATGAAAAACAGGCGGTCAGTAAAGATAAAGCCCAGCAGTACGGAAAGCCATATCATTGCAAGCACGCTTAATAATAGAGTTTTTCGTAATGGCAGCAGGCGCATTTTTAACAGCCTGAAACCTATCACGAGGAATATCAGAATAAACAGAAAGGATGCCAGTCCGAAACCATCATGAATAAAACTGTCAGAAATCACGGCGCCCAGTTTCCCGATCCAGTTGTCAACCTTTACCGAGGCATCCGTAAAGAGTTTTACCAGGGGCGTATCCAGTTTGCTCTGATCGCCTTTCCAGGTGAATAGGTAGCTGGTAAACGAAAGAGCAAACAATATGGCAAGGCCTATAAAGAAAAGACCAAGCGAAACCTTTACCCGTTCGTCTTTCAGAAATCTGAAAAAACCACCGCCGGATGAGGTTTTATTACCCTGTTTCTTTGAATTTGCTTTCTTTTTCTTCGTTTTCTTTGCCACGATTTACCTTTATTTGGTTGCTAAAAATAAAAAAATCCTCGCAAAAGAGCGAGGATTTTTGAGTCTTATCGTATTTTATTCCATTAACCACCAAACATGGTGCTAAGTTCTTCCTGGGTTTTTAGTTCATAGTCTTCGGGAATGGTGAACATTTCATCAGCGACTTTTTCTTTTTCCAGTTCAGTTGCCGTGTATGTGCTTGTGATTCCCCTCTGAGTAACAGAGTATTCAAGAATTACGCCTTCAACATTTTTAAACTGATCAGCAAGATGTGCATTTGCCGGTGATTTGATTTCAGTGGTGGTGTAAGCTGTAAAAATGTTGTCTTCAACTTCAATCTCAACTTTTTTGGCATTGTATCCAAGAATCTCTTTGGTTTCTCCGGTAGGATTAACTTCAATTTCTCCAATTTCTGCAAAGGCTTCCTTCAGATCAGCAGAATCTTGTTTTACAGCCAGTTTCTGACCCATGATATCAAGCAGCATGATGATTTCCATATTGGCGTTATCGCTGATGGTGTAAATGCCGCCCATGGCAGTTTCATTTTCTTTTCTGACTTTATGGTCTTTGTAATATTCTTTTGTGCTGGTAGGTAGTTGGGCAAGTGTGGCTTCATCCACATCACCTTCATAATCGATGCTGTATTTGATATAACCTTCAAAAGGTTTGTCGTTCTTGAACAAGGAGCAGCTGCTTAATGATATTGCGAATACAGCGATGAGTAAATACGTGATCTTTTTCATAATAAACGATTTAGTTTGTTTGCTGCAAATGTAATAAAATAAAAGCAAAACGAAATGTCTACTTCTTAATAAAATCTTATTGTCAATGGTCCAGGGAATGGTTTCAATGGATTTAGGATGATAATTTGAATTTTAATGAAAAAATCCTCCTAAATTCTTTTATATTTGCGTCTTAATCAAAATTGAGTAACTATTATGAATAAAAAACTTGCAGTTGTGGCTTTTGGAGGCAATGCGCTTCTGAGGGCAGGGCAGAAAGGCACCATAGATGAACAGGAATCCAATGTACATGAAACCTGTGAAAATCTGATGGCGCTGATTGAAAAAGATTACAACGTAGTAATCGGTCATGGTAATGGTCCGCAGGTTGGCAATATTCTTCTCAGAAATATGGCCGGACATAAAATGTTTGACCTCCCCCTGATGCCGCTTGATATTTGTGGCGCTTATTCTCAGGGCTTTATTGGTTACATTATTGAGCAGCAAATGCGCAATGTGCTGTATTCCAAAAACACAAAACGGGATGTTATTACATTTGTCACACAGGTACAGGTCGATAAAAACGATCCTGCATTCCAGAACCCGACCAAGCCCATCGGTCCGTATTATCAGTCCGATGAGCTTGATGAGCTGAAAAAGCAAAACCCGGATGATGTGTATGCCGAAGATCCCAAAGGCAGAGGTTATCGCAAAGTTGTGGCTTCACCCACTCCGGTTGAAATTTTGAATAAGGACAGCATTGAAGAGCTTGCACGTGAAGGTAAAATTATCATCACCGTTGGTGGTGGCGGTATTCCCGTTTTTATGCCGGAAAAAGGTAAACTTCAGGGCATTGATGCCGTAATCGATAAAGACCTGGCATCTTCCATGCTGGCAACTCAGATCAATGCCGATGAATTTTACATTCTTACGGATGTTCCCAAGGTGTTTATCAACTTCAATAAACCCGATCAAAAAGCGTTGGATGTCATTACCGTTACAGAAGCAAAAAAACACCTGGATGATGGCCAGTTTACCGAAGGCAGTATGGCACCAAAAGTACGGGCTGCTATTCAGTTTATTGAAAATGGTGGTAAAAAATGCGTTATTACTGAATCAAAAGAACTGGGTAAAGACAATGTCGGTACCCAGATTGTAACAGATTAATCAAATTAATAACAACATAAAATTTTAACATTATGGCTTACAATCTTAGAAACAGAAGTTTTCTTAAACTTTTGGACTACAGTCCGAAAGAAATAAACTTTTTGCTGGATCTTTCTGCTGATCTTAAAAAAGCAAAATACACAGGCACCGAAACCCAGCAGCTTAAAGGCAAAAATGTGGTCTTGCTTTTTGCCAAAGACTCCACCCGTACCCGTTGTGCCTTTGAAGTGGCAGCAATGGATCAGGGAGCCGGTGTCACCTATCTCGGCCCTGCCGGTTCACAGATGGGCAAAAAAGAATCCATGGCTGATACCGCCCGTGTTTTGGGTCGTATGTACGATGGTATTGAATACCGTGGCTTTGGTCAGGAAATTGTTGAAACCCTATCCGAACACGCCAATGTGCCTGTATGGAATGGTTTGACAAATGAGTATCATCCCACTCAGATTCTGGCTGACTTTTTAACCATGAAAGAGCACTCTGACAAACCTCTGAATCAGGTGTCTTTTGCATACCTGGGTGATGCCCGCAACAACATGGGAAACTCACTGATGGTAGGTGCAGCTAAAATGGGAATGGATTTCCGTGCTGTAGCCCCGAAATCATGTCACCCGACAAAAGAACTGGTTGCACAGTGTAAAGAAATTGCCAAAGAAACCGGCGCCAGAATTACCCTTACCGAAAATGTAGAAGAAGGCGTTAAAGGCGCTGACTTCCTTTATACTGACGTATGGGTTTCCATGGGCGAGGCTGATGAAGTATGGGAAAAACGTATCGCTGAAATGAAACCTTACCAGGTGAATATGGATATGATTAAGAAAACAGGAAATCCCAATGTGAAATTTATGCATTGCCTGCCTGCTTTCCACGATGAAAATACCACCGTTGGTAAAGAAATCGCTTCAAAATTCGGTATTGGCGAAATGGAAGTAACTGATGATGTGTTTGAATCAGAGCACTCCATCGTTTTTGACGAGGCAGAAAACCGCCTGCATACCATCAAAGCTGTGATGGTTGCCACTCTCGGTAAATAACTAGTTACACAATACGATAATGAAAACCGTTTCTGATGTCAGGAGCGGTTTTTTGTTTGATGCTGTTTCCATGGATTTGAAAACCCGCGTGAGGGATAGAAGCGATACCCTTCGATACGCCAGGCGGCGGATGCAGGTATAAGCGGATAGCCCGACCCCGTGTTTTGCAGCTTAGCATCCGGGGCAATCCTTCGATATCAGACAGATAATACGCTAAGCTGCAAAACACGGGGGCACGCCCACAAAATAATTTTGAAAATCATCCGACAAATGTTTACCTTTATATCATGCAAAATCGCCTGAAAAATATCCTGGTTTTAGCTTTTGTGATGATAACATGCAGCGGATTTACCCAGGATGAAACCGTAAAAATCGGATTGCTGAAATACAATGGTGGCGGCGATTGGTATGCCAACCCGACATCGCTGCCCAACCTGATTGAGTTTTGTAACCAGGAGCTTAATACAAACATTTATAAAGAACCTGAAACGGTGGAGCCCGGCAGCCCGGATATTTTTAACTACCCCTTTATCCACATGACAGGCCACGGAAATGTAATATTTTCAGATTATGAGGCGGAAAACCTTCGGCGATACCTGCTAAGCGGCGGATTTCTGCATATCGATGACAATTATGGTATGGATGAATACATCCGGCCACAAATTGCAAGGATTTTTCCCGATAAAGAACTTGTGGAAATCGGATTTTCACATCCCGTTTTTCATCAGGAGTATGCCTTTAAAACCGGTTTGCCAAAAATTCACCAACACGATAAAAAAGCACCTCAGGGCTTTGGTGTTTTCCATGACGGCCGTCTGGTTTTGTTTTACACTTACGAGACAGACCTGGGTGACGGCTGGGAAGACCAGGCTGTGCACAACGACAGCTATGAAACACGCATGAAAGCCCTTAAAATGGGAGCCAACGTAGTGACTTATGCCTTTACTCAATAATTGGTTTTTTTGGCTGCATGATTTCTGCACCGGTTTTTTCAGGGGTGACAATTGTCATTAAAAACAGATGGAAGTTGTAAATACAGAATAAATTTCGATACTTTGAATTTTATTTTGTATATTGCAGGCTTGAGATAGACAAAAGTAGTACCAGAAGGGATAGTCTGGGGACTGAACTTGTAAGCATCCAGAAGATCAAGGGGTTACAGAGACCAGGTAAAATGTTGTGGGGAGTCCACCCTTGCGGTCAGGTTCGTTGAGTGATTTGATGTTGTGATTTCAACGTGAGATGATTTGAGTGTCATAACCTGTATGACTGTATAATTGGATAAAAGCCGGCCCATCCCTTTAACATGTTAAAAAACCAAATGTTATGAAGAAAATTGTTGTTTCTTTCATTGTGCTGGTTGTGAGTTTGCCGGCATTTAGCCAGATGGTAAATTATACCATTGAATCACAGAAAGCTTATGAAAATGGATCCAAAACCGTTTATTTGAGATTTGAGGGTGATTTTAGTGCCCAGGCCAGAGCTGTTATTGAGCGGGAATTCAAAACGCGTATTGCCGTAAGACAATTCAGCTTTTATGATCAGAATAACCCCACAAAAATGATGTTTACTGCAACATCGGGTTTTAGTGAACGTGAACTTGATGAGATTATGGCAGAAGTTCATGCCTCTTCTTCAGAAACGAGTGACGCAAAGAACACGAATATCCGAAAGGACAGAGATGACCTGGATTATATAAAGTTTGATATAGAGGGCGTAAGCTCAAAAGCGGAGATGAAACGGGTCGAAGCAAAATTGAAATCAACCGATTTTATTGAATATGTTGCGTTTGGAAACCTCACAGAATGCAAGCTTGCTGTCAAGAAAGGTACGGATATGCAGGATATTAAGCAGGCATTTGAAACTGCAGGCGTCCGGGCAAGCCGAAAATAACCGTAAAAACCCTAACCAATTATGAAACGAATTATATCCATTGTAACCGGTTTTGTGCTTTTGTTTGGCATAGCAGAGTACAGCATGTCGCAATGCTCAAATTGTGACTCCAATTATCCAAGTGGAACATTTTCCACTTCAAACTCTACGCTCACCACTGTGAGTACATGTATGTATGGTGGAGAATATGCCTATTTCAGTGTCACCAGCGGTGAAACCTATACCTGGACGACCTGTTCGGATTCAGACTTTGATACCCAGCTTAGTTTGTACCAGGGAACAACCTGTGGTGGAACCAATCTGGCCTATAATGATGATGATTGCGGATTGCAGTCTACCATTACCTGGACAGCTACCTTTACAGGGACAGTAACAGTGCTGCTGAGCGAATACTCATGCAGCTCAAATTCCACCTGCATGACCCTGGAATGGTCGGTTTCCGGTGGTGGCGGCCCCGCTTCTGACAACTGCAATGATGCGTTGCCGTTTTGTACAAGCGATTCGTATACCTTTCCGGCAAGCACCAATGTTCCCGACATGGGTTCTGTAGACTGCCTGTATACAACACCTAACCCTGCCTGGTATTGGATGGAAATCAATGATCCCGGGGATATAGACATATATATATCAAGCGGGGCAGATGTTGATTTTATTGCCTGGGGACCTTTCAACTCCCTGAGTGAAGGTTGCGCAACCGACCTGATGTCAACCACGGGTGTTGATTGTTCGTATTCGACCGCTGCTACTGAAACCTGTCACCTTACCGGCACACAAACAGGAGAGGTGTATATCCTGCTTATCACAAATTATGCCAATGTGGTAACTAACATTTCCTTTAGTCAGACAGCCGGCTCAGGTACGACCAATTGCGGGATTATTGCCCCGCCAATTGAAAACAACGGACCACTGTGCGAAGGAGAAACCCTGCAGCTGACAGTTACAGATCCGGAGGCGGGTGCTACATACAGTTGGACAGGACCCAATGGTTTTACATCCAGTGATATGAACCCAACGGTGCCTAATGTTACAACCGCTGATGCCGGAACGTACTCCCTGCAAATAACGATAGGGCCGGATACGAGCGATCCGGTGACAACCGATGTCGTGGTCAATCCCAACGTAACACCTACTTTCAACGCAGTCGGGCCTTATTGTCAGGGTGATGCCATCCCGGCGCTTCCAGCCACATCAAATGAAGGCATTACCGGCAGCTGGTCACCCGCAATCGATAACACTACCACTACCACCTATACGTTTACACCGGATGCTGATCAGTGTGCGCTTTCCACAACAATGACCGTGGACATAACTGCGCCCACCACGCCAACATTTACTCAGGTGGGACCGTATTGTCAGGGGGATGCTATTCCGGCTCTGCCAACCACATCAAATGAAGGCATATGCGGAAGCTGGTCACCGGCCATTGACAATACCGGCACAACCACCTATACCTTTACACCCGATGCCGGAGAATGTGCTACCACAACCACAATGACAATAGACATTACCATGCCCACCACACCTACCTTTACACAGGTTGGTCCGTATTGCGAGGGCAGCACCGTGCCGGCCCTCCCGACAACATCAAATGAAGGTGTTCAGGGCAGTTGGTCTCCGGCAATTGACAATACGACAACAACCACCTATACGTTTACACCTGATGCCGGTGAATGCGCTACCACAACCACCATGACAATAGACATTACAGCGCAGACGGTTCCAACATTTGATCCGGTTGGTCCGTATTGTCAGGGCAGTTCAATTCCGGCACTACCAACCACTTCCAATGAAGGAATTGCAGGTACCTGGTCACCGGCCATCAACAATATGGCAAGCACAACCTACACATTTACTCCTGCAGCCGGGCAGTGTGCTACCACATCTGATCTGACCATCGATATTACGATGCCTGCAACACCGGTTTTTGATCCGGTGGGGCCGTTTTGTGCCGGAGAAACCATTCCCGGTTTGCCGCTTACCTCCACTAATGGCATTACGGGCAGCTGGTCGCCGGCCATTGATAATACTGCGACAACCACCTACACGTTTACCCCGGCAGCAGGCGAATGTGCTTTGAATACAGATTTGACAATTACTGTACACGATAATCCCCAGCCAACAGCAGATAATATTGGTCCTGTTTGCGAAGGTCAGAGTCTGGCACTATCTGCTGAGCCATCCGGCATGCCATCTTATATCTGGAGTGGGCCCGACGGGTTTTCATCGGTAGAACAAAATCCCATTGTCAGCAATACGGCACAACTGGCAGCAGCCGGGACATACACACTGCAGGTTGAGGATAATAACGGATGCACAGCACAGACAAGCACTGATGTTATTGTTCACCCCAATCCTGTGGTTGGTATCACCTCAGAAGACCCACTGTGTTATGGCAGTTGTGATGGTGAAATCGGGATGCAGGTTTCCAATGGAACGCCACCTTATGAATATAGCCTGGACTCTTCCGGTACCACTCAATCTTCCGATTTGTTTGAGGGGCTGTGTGAAGGGGCATATTACCCGTTTGTTACGGATAATTACGGATGTACTGCAGGTCATAACACTGTCTATCTTGAGCATCCGCCTGAGCTGACAGGTAGCATTGTATCTGTGGTCAATCAAAATTGCCAGGCCCCGGGAAGCGCAGAAGTTACTGCTTCAGGTGGAACACCATCATACAATTATTTTTGGCCTGCGGAAGCGAGTGGAGTAAGTGACAATGTAGCATCAAGCATGCCTGCAGGAGATTATAATGTGACGATTCAGGATGCTGTCGGTTGCTCCGCTTTGATCCCTCTGACCATTGGAAGCGATTCGGAATTTTCAGCGGATGCAAGCGTAAAATCCCATGTAGCATGCTATGGAGAATACAGTGGCGCAATAGAGGTTGAAATATTATCCGGTACTCCTGAATATACAGTTGCATGGAATGGTGGTACTGAAAACGGAGCCCAGTCTGTGTTTAGCATACAAAACCTGTCAGTTGGGCATTATAATGTGAGTGTTAGTGATGCGGATGGGTGCTATGCGGATTTTAGTCTGAACGTAAACGGACCGGATATGCCGCTGCGTGTTGATGTTCAAACCCAGGATGTGAGCTGTTACGGTGATAAAAATGGTCTGGTACAGGCTGCTGTAACCGGTGGCACTTCGCCCTATACTTATACATGGTATAGAAACAGTACTCAGGTTTCAAACAGTGCTGCAGCATCTCACCTCGCAGGCGGCCTGTATGATCTGGAATTAAGAGATGATAACGGGTGCAGGGAAGATACTTCCGTTTTTATACATGAACCTTCTGAAATTCTCGTTGATTACATGAAAATCAATCCATCATGTATTGGTAATAACAACGGTTCAATTGAGATTGAAGTGAGCGGGGGCGAACCACCATACACTTACCTTTGGGGTAATTCAACCGGCAATTTGCCTTACCTGGATAACCTCAGTGAAGGCGATTATGACGTGGACATTCGCGATGCTACAGGTTGCGAATATAACCTGAGGACCATTACCCTTACAGATAACCCGGTGGAATGTTTGAGAATTCCCAATGCATTTACACCAAACGGGGATGATAACAACGATACATGGGAAATTGAAAACCTTGACATGTTTCCGAAAGCTCTTATTCATGTCTATAATCGCTGGGGACAGGTTGTGTATAAAGCCGGACCCGGCGAAGAACCATGGAATGGTACGGATCAAAACGGAAAACTAGTCAGTACAGGCTCATACCTTTATGTAATAAACCTGTACAATGGGGCAAATCCGTATTCAGGTATTGTCACTGTTATTTACTGATAGTAACCTCTGTGAAACTCACCAAAAAAGGGTGTCCTGAACAAGGATGCCCTTGTTGGGTATTAACCCTTGATTTTAATATTTATTCAGAATGATAATAAAAATATTTAAGTATGTTAATATTATACATAAGGTGCCTTGGTGCTAACAATGTGGCTTAAAACAAAACGAATGTGTTTTGATTTTATGGTGCGATTATAAATGTTAAGAAAAACAAAAAATGAAGGCATCCTTTTGCGATTTTTTTCGTATATTAACAAAAGATAAAGTAATTCTTTTGTGGGATTTGTTTTTTTGAGTTAAGTTTTGAATGTCAAATAGATGGGGATTTATTTAAACGTATTCTGTTTTGTCATTTGATTGAAAATTAGAAGGTTTATGAACTTTTGTTGTGATTTTGTTATGGATATCAATGTCAGCATACAATGTGCGGCTTTGTCTGTTTACAACAATCGACAAGTACCTGCGGAGTATTATTTTACCCGGAAAGCGAATTGGAATCTGTCAAAATAGTATACTTATGAAAAAGATATTTGGTGTATTGATTATTTTTTTGCCATTGTTATCAGTTGCACAGATTGAAATTATCAGCAATGATGCAACAAAGAATTATCCTGATGGTACGCGTATAAGTTACCTTACATTATCTGATTATCCTACAGAGCGAGGTTTTTTGGATTTTGTTAATTCAAGCTTAACTGAAGATAAAAGCGTTATTCGTTTTTTCTTGTACAAAGACGGGACGAAATGTTTTCTTGAGTCACAACAAGACTTTACAGATGATATGCTGATAAATGCAATTAATGAAGCATATCAGAATTATTTCAGCAGCAATAAGCCGAAGCAAAAAGGGGTGAGAAAAAAAACCATTCCCGGTGAAACGAAAATTAAATCCGAACAGCCCGAAGAAGGGGTATCTGTCCGATCGTTTAGTAAATCAAATTACAATG
>CAYQMB010000014.1:0-41446 GCA_964418565.1 uncultured Bacteroidales bacterium
TTATGGATATGGATAACATCCTGAGTAATGGGCTCCCGGGATTTGTCCAGAAACTCGACAAATTCTTTGAGGCCTTCCTCGGAGTAAAAGGATTTCTCGGGATGATTTCCCTCCTCATCGGTTGTACGAAGGTCGCGGATATTCAACCGGATTCCTTTATTCAAAAAGGCCAGCTCACGCAATCTGTTGGCAAGGATGTCAAATTTAAATTCGGTAGTAGTAAAGATGCTGGAATCCGGCGTAAATGTAATTTTTGTGCCGTGAATATCGGTAGTCCCCATTTCTTTTACCTCATACAGGGGTTTTCCGATTTCATATTCCTGCATGTACACTTTTCCTTCTCTGTGAATTTCGGCTTTCAGGGTTGTCGCAAGCGCATTTACACAGGATACACCCACCCCATGCAGTCCGCCGGAAACTTTGTAAGAATCCTTATCAAATTTTCCTCCTGCGTGGAGGATGGTCATAACAACCTCGAGGGCAGATTTTCCTTCTTTTTCATGGAAATCCACAGGAATACCACGGCCATTATCAACTGTGGTAATGGAACCATCTTCGTTCAGTATTATTTCAATAAGATCGCAATGACCAGCCAGGGCTTCGTCAATGGAATTATCAATCACTTCATTAACCAGGTGGTGCAGCCCTTTGATACTCACGTCACCAATATACATTGCGGGCCGTTTTCTAACAGCCTCAAGGCCTTCCAGAATCTGAATATTCTCCGCAGAATACTGGTCTTTTTTTCTAATTTCTTCGTCCATTATATTTTGATTCACTAAACAGTTAAAACCATATTTATCATGTCATGCAAAGATAGTTAAATCTGCCGGTTAATAAACTGACAAATACAGTCTTTTGGATTAAATTATCAACAATAACAGAGGTTTATAAACCGGAATTATTACAAAGGATCAAAATGAGTAATTGATACCAGTCATGACATGAAAACCGTACACAGGATACTGATTCCAGATTTCATAATTTTGTCCTGCCAGGTTGTTTAACTGCACAAATGCGCTGAGTTTATTACTGACAAGGTAGGTGGCTCCAAGATTAACATCAATAACAGGATTGAGTTTTTCTGTAGATACAATGCCCTCATCATCCATTACAGGCGCATAACGGTCAATCATCACAAAAGCATCTGCAGAAACTGTCAATTGGGGCATTATCTTAAAACTGGAATACAATCCCGCTTCCACTGAAGGGACATGCCATGCTTTATCAATATCTTTCAGCCAGGTGTAATGCCTGTATTTACCATAGGGCCTCAAACCAAATTTATCGCCAAAATCGAGGTTTAATTCACCATAGGCGTAAAACATCTCCACATCGGAGTACACAACATCAAAGCGGTTGCGCAGGGTAGATGCATACTGATTGACAAAGAAATGCTGGTTGTCAGCTTTGATGTAATGGCCATTGATGTTGAACTGTACTTCCTCAGATATTCTGCCTTTAAACCCAAGAACAGCATGTTGTTTTACATTGCTATCCTTGACACCGATTGTATCCCGCACATACGGATTATCTGAAGTCACCTTGTTCAGGCTGTGGTCAGTAAGGTTTCCGGTAAAAGAGGCATAAGGCAGGAGAACATCGGCAATGTTATGCTCAATATGGATATCCGGATAAAAATGGTAACTGGAAGAATCGCCGGCATATTTTGCCTGAGCATTCAAACCGAGTTTCACTTTAAAATCTTCGGTATTATGCCGCATATAAGGAGCAAGCCTGACATACATGGGCGTTACATCGTTAAAGTTTGACGGTATCAATATCAAGCCTGCATCGGCGCCAATTTTTTCTTTTTTGATGGATTTGTTCATGTTAAGGGCAAAATCCAGATAATGTTCCTGGTTGCTTTGGGCATCAAACCAAAAATCGTAATTAAGTTTAACCCTGTAATCAAGTGCCTCGTGCTTATGAAAGCGTGAGGCTGCTTTTGTTCTTACTGACAATGTATTGTATCGCTGCCAGTGGTCGTATTTAAGAAAATCAGCTTTACTAACAGGCCGGATAAAGTTTGCAGGCAACTCCAGGTTCCTGGTATTGTATCCATAAAAGAAATGCTGATTGCTTGTAAAATTCAGGCTGCCTGACAGCGTTGTTTCGGTATACATTTTTTTAGCATTCAGGCCAATCAGGTTTTTATTGTAGCCGGCGAATACATTATCCCTAATCAGGTTATCCAGCCGCCCGTGCCCTGAATTGTGAATACCCCGGATGCCCCAGTTCAGATCATGGTCTCTGGTGTTGTTATAATATATTTCAGCATTCAGCATTAATTTGCTTCCAAGGCCCAAACGTGCAAATCCGTTTTCAAGAGCATCTTTTGGCTGACCTTTGAGCTTTGCCGCTTTCAGTGGGTCGGGATTAAATTTGGTCTGAACAAGTTTGCTGTAAATATCGTATTGAAATTCCGGTTTCACCTGAGCAGTATCGGAAATTTCAGGCAGTGTTTCCATTCTGAAAGCATCTGAAACTTCGGGTGTAAAGGTGGTATAAACATCCACATGCTGGTTGCTTAAATCACCGTCATCCTCATTATCCTGTGCCAACACAAGGTTGGTTCCCAGAATGAGAGCGACACTAATCAGGCCAATATTTTTCAGATAATTATTCATGGTTTTCCGGTGTTTTGGGTTCATCAATCGGGTTGTTTTCCGGCTGAATGCTGTCTGTTTCTATTTGCACGCTATCCTGAGGTGTTTTTGCCCTCCGGCTTTTATCCTGCATAGCTTCAGCTTCTTCCAGCGCAATCACTTCATTGAGTTTATCCTGAGCTTCCAGTTTAATGCCATCGCTTTCGTTGTTGTAATTATCAATAACGGATTGCAAAATGTGTCTGGCCTGGAAATATTCTCCACGCTGGGTATAAATATCTGAAAGCAACAGAAAGCTCTTAGCCAGCCAGTAACGATGCGGACTGCTTTGTTTTGAAAACTCAATAATGGTATTTTCAGCAATGCTGTCTTTGCCTTGCTGCAGGTTAATCAGAGCGACATGGTATTTGGCCTCTCCGCCTTCAAAACTCGTAACTTCGTTACTGAGTTTTTTATACGCACTAAGGGCAAGATGCAGCCTGTCGGTATGGTAATAAGCTTTTGCCAGTTTATACTGAGCCTCCCGTCGCTGAGCATCGTTGGCTTTTTCCGTTTCCAGCAATTTCTGGGCTGCAGGAATCATCTTGTCGTAAGCCTCCTCATTATAGGCAGCACGCATCATTCCAAGGCGAGAAATCAGTATACGCTCACTTGATTCGGTGAGTTGTTCCAGCCCTTGATAATAGATATATGCCTTGTTGAAAAGCTCCTTGTCAAAAGCAATACTACCAGCTCTCAGGTAAGCTTCTTCGCTATATTCATTATTGGGCTGTTGAATAACCTCTTGATACGATTTAAGAGCCTTTTCCGGCTTATCTTCGCTATCATAGCATTTTGCAAGGTAATAATTTGCCTGGAGGGAATAATTTCCGCCCGGATATGATGAGAGGTAACGTTCAAATGCATCAATCGCCTGAGGTATTCTATTATCCACATACAGGTTTTCTGCGGTTTTGAATGTCAGGGAGTCTTTTTCATTATCGGAAATATCTGTATCGAGGCCTTCTTCTTCAACGTAATTCACATAGTAATCCGGATCATTCATTTCAACCGAAATGTTTTTAATCATTTCAAGCGCAGTTACAGCCTCACTTGTTCCCGGAAATTTAGCAATGATGGATTTGTATGTATCCAGCGATTTTTCAAGCTGTTTTTTATTGTAATACAGGTTTGCCAGTCCGGAGAGCGCACCTTTCATCTTAACACCATTGGGATAATCATCCACATACTGGTTGTAGTAATAAATGGCAGAATCCTGATTCTCAATATTTGAATGGTAGGTTCTTCCGATTTCATACACAGCACTGGCTTTGTATTTTGATTGTGGAAAATCCTGCTGAAGTGCCAGAAGCGTATTTACCTTTTGGTTATGATTTTTCAGGCGCCCCTGCGAAAGCGCTTTTTGATAATAAGCATAATCCACATCATACTGACAGTTTTGCACGGATTTATTGTAATAATCGCGGGCAGCAGCGTACATTGACTGAACGTAATAACAATCTCCGGCACGATTCCAGGCATCGCAAAGCATTTCGGTTTGTTTGCCGCCCAGATGATCTTCGTATTTCCGGAACCACATACCGGCTTCCTTATAGTTCTTTTTCTTGAAATAGGCGTAACCAACGTTGTAATGGGCTTTACCATATTCTTTTAAACCAATGGATCCACTTCCGCGTAAAAACTTATTGTACCATTCGATGCTGGCATCGTACTTTTTCTGCCTGTACAGTGCATCGGCTTTCCAGTAATAAGCCAGGGCCTTAAGTTTAGAATTATACTGCTTGTATTCCAGGGATTTATCAAGGTACTTGTGGACATTTTCAAAATCCAGATCAGTGAAATACTCCAGAGCCCGGTAATAGGCGAGTCTCTGGTATGCACCATTAATTTCAGGTGTCCGATTTGGCATATCCTCAACCACTGCCATGGCTGCTTCATAATTCTTTGTGCTCAGCAAGGCCTTGAGCAAATAATCGTAAGCTTCATCAATGCGGACGGATTTTGGGTATGTCTCAATAAAGTCCCTTAGTGAATTAATTGCTTCGTTAAAGGGCGAATAATCAAGTTCGAAACAGAGTTTCGCGTAATTATACAAGGCATCCTCACTGATTTCGGGGTCAAACGTATTTTGGGCTGCAATACCAAAAGCTGTTTTGGCTTTTGTTTTATTTTCCATTTGAATAAAACACATCCCAAGATGGTAGGCAGCATTTTGCGTGAGGGAGTCCTCTACGCCAATGACTTCCTGAAAATAATCCGCAGCCTGATTAAATTTATCCTGACGATAATAGGCATAGGCCATCTGATAGTATTCCACATCATTCAGCTCTTCAACGTTATCACGGTACAGTGTAAAATAATCCAGAGCTTCATTGTAATTCCCAAGTTTAAAATACGCTTCCGCAATAATGCGTGCAATCTCGGCAGTACGTTCTCCTTCAATTTTTTCCAGCATCGGCGGAGCGTAATCAATAATCTGCTGGTATTTATCCTGAATCAGGTATATCTGAGTTATATAAAACGGAACAATTTTAGCAAACAATGCATGATCACTAAGGTCGTTAAAACCCTCAAGCGCCGTCTGGTACTGTTTTTTCAGATACTTAATGTGTGAGTAAAAGTAGGTGGCCAGGGGACCGTAGAAATCGTTTTTATCTTTGACTTCATAAAAAGCTTTGTCTGCCTTGTTGTACTCTTTTCTAACATAATGACAAAACCCTGTTTTGAAAAAATATTCGCTTAGCTGTTCCGGTGGAAGGCTAAGTTTATCAACCTTTTCATACCATTTAAGCGCAGACCGGTGTTTGTCCTGACGGTAATAATGGTTTGCCAGCGTAAAGCTTGCCTGATTGATGTTGGGGTTTTCCGGATGCTCGTGAATAAACGTCTCAATTAAATGGCTTACGTCCAGGTTGTACAGTTTCATAGCGCACATGGCAGCATAATACTCTGCATCCTCTTTAAGCAAAGCATCATCATTACTGTTGCGCCGGGCAAACTCATTAAATGCACGCTGGGCAGCACTGTATTTTTTGTGTTCATACAGTATCATAGCTTTGTCAAAAGCTTCCTGCCGATTGCTGTACCGGACACTTTCCTGTCCCTTCACCAGCATTCCTGAAAAAATCAGAATCAGGAAAAACCCGGATATTTTGAGGGATTTGCTTTGTATAATTCGCATAAACTTCTGTTTATTAAACTTTTATAATATGTGCAAACTTGGTTTAAAGGTAAGGATAATTCAACTGCGTGCTATCCTTGTAACAGGCTTTTAATTAACAACGGTTTGTTTATTTCTAAGCTGTGTTAATTCAGACACTTGCGCATTTATGTTTAACTTTGTCGGTGACACGATAAATTATTAACTTTTTTAAGACCGGTTTTATTGCATGGAAGCAGAAAACAAAAGTTCAGAAACCATTGTCAGGCTAAGACACGGAGAGATTCAACAAGGAGAAAATACCATTTTATCCGATATTAATCTGGAAATAAAAACAGGGGATTTTTATTACCTGATCGGAAAGGTTGGATGCGGCAAGACCAGCTTGTTAAAAGCATTGTATGCAGATATCCCGGTCAAAGCTGAAGAAGCTTATGCTTCCGGATTTGATTTGACAAAACTCAAAACCAAGCACATTCCACATCTGAGGCGTAAACTGGGCATCGTTTTTCAGGATTTTCAGTTGTTAAGCGATCGCAGCGTAAAGAAAAACCTGGCTTTTGTGCTTAAAGCTACCGGCTGGAATAGTCAGCGTGAGATTGACAGACAGATTGATGCTGTTCTGGACAAGGTGGAAATGGCCCAGATGAAAGATAAAATGCCACACACCCTTTCCGGAGGTGAGCAACAACGTGTCGTTATTGCCCGGGCATTACTGAATGATCCTGAAATTATCCTGGCTGATGAACCAACCGGCAACCTTGACCCTGAATCCGGCGCTCAAATCATCGGGATTTTAAGAAAAATCCGTGACAACGGACGTGCTGTGCTTATGGTTACACACAACTACAGCCTCATACAGGAATTTCCTGAACCAAGCCTGGTTATAGAAGAAGGAAAAATGTCGGGTGAAGGCACCGAAGTTTCTGATCTGGATTTTGGCAAGTTTTCAGACGGCTCGGAAGATCTCAAGCTGTTTTAGGGCTTCCTGCTCCCAGGTATATTTTTTTGCGGCCTGATTTGCATTGTGTTCACATCGCCGGTATGATTCCACATCATCCCATATTGAATTAATACCATTTGCCAATGCTTCAGGCGTTGCATCAGAGGAAATTTTCCATCCAATGCCAGTCTCATCAACAAACCGGCTCATTTCAGGTAAGTTGCTTATCAGTACCGGAACACCGGCCTGCATATAATCAAAGAGCTTGTTCGGCAAAGCATAACGATAATTCAGACCTTTATCGGCTTCAAGGCTGACACCCAGCCAGGCCTGTGATGTTAAAGAAGCAAGTTTTTCAAAATTCAGATGTCCGGTAAAATGAATGGCATTTTTGTATTTCAGATTGTTCCGCTTTTCAATCAGTTCTTCTTGCAGGGGCCCTGATCCGGCAATAACCAGATCAAGCTGTGGCAAATAATGCATGGCCTCAATGATTTCATCTATGCCTCTGTAGGGATTCAGTGCTCCCTGATAAAGAACAAAATGCCGTTTGCTTACCTTTACATCTGACGTCATTTTACGATTTTCAGATGGCAGATTTCGGATCACATGAAAATCTGTTTCATACCTGTTTTTGTAATAATCTGCAATGCTTTGGCTTACGGTATATGCATGGTTAATACGTGGAATAAACAAGCCTTCCAATTTGCGCCATACTGACTGCACAAAAGGCCTGTCAACGACTTCCGGAACTTCAGAAAACAACTCATGGCTATCAAACACCACGTTTCTTTTACGCAAACGTGCAGCCAGAAATCCGGCAGGGAGGCTGTCCATGTCGCAGGACAGAACGATATCCCATTTTTGAACCAACAGGTAAAAAAACAAGCGTAGATTATAACAGGCATAAAAGCAAAAACCATGATTGATTAAAAACCGAAAACGCTTTACCGAATAGGGCCTGCGGATGGATGAAGATTGCTTCAGGCGCCTTCCGATCAGCTTTACCTGATATCCGTTACGGTTTAAATTCACAGCCGTTTTGTGCATTCGCTGATCCGTTTCAAGATCGTTTGTGACAGTAATGAATATATTTTTCACGTCATTCGGTTTAAAACTCTAAATTAGAAAAAAAACAACATTCCATACATTTGCTTACATTTGTAAAAAAGCAAGGCATCTATGCAAACGAATTTTCCGCTAAAAGATTACAATACTTTTCATTTTGATGTTAAGGCAGCCTGGTACGATACAATTGAAAATCCGCAGAATCTCAAAGAAAAAATCCTGAATGACGAATTGCAAACAGAGCGCATTCTGATTCTGGGGGAGGGCTCCAATGTGCTATTCAGAGAAGATTTCTCGGGGCTCATACTTCATCCTGTGGAACAGCGGATAGATGTTGTGGAAGATAATGAAGCGGATGTTTTGATAAAAGTAAGTGCCGGGTATAACTGGGATGAATTTGTTGACTGGACTGTACAGAATGGTTATTACGGGCTTGAAAATTTATCATTAATTCCGGGACAGGTTGGTGCTGCACCCATACAAAACATTGGAGCATATGGTGTAGAAGTAAAGGATTTTATTGAATCGGTTCAGGGTTTTTATCTTGATACCGGAGAAGATTTTTTACTACCCGCTGAAGCGTGCCAGTTTGATTACAGGGATTCTGTTTTCAAAAAGGAACTCAGAGGCAAGGTATTCATATCCGATGTTCATTTCAGATTAAGCAAAGCAGCTCAACCGGAATTGCGCTATGGAAACATTACAGAACAGCTTGCAGGAAGAGAGCCAACACCGGAACTGGTACGGGAAATTGTCATGGACATTCGTAACCGTAAGTTACCAGACCCGAAAGCGACAGGTAATGCAGGCAGTTTCTTCAAAAATCCGGTTGTATCAAAAGCCCAGTTTGAAATAATCAAACAGGATTATCCTGATGTAAAATCCTATCCGGCAGATGATATGATAAAAATACCCGCAGGGTGGCTTATAGAAAAAGCAGGATGGAAAGCCTACCGCGTTGGTGATGCCGGGGTACATCCAAGTCAAGCTCTTGTCCTTGTTAATTATGGCATGGCCGGTCCCGATGAAATACTCAAACTGGCAGAACAGATACGTGAAGACATTCAATACAAATTTGGCATTGAGCTGGAAATGGAAGTACGGATTATCTGATAACACCCATACCATATGAAAACAAAACTGTTTCTGCTTTCGCTGCTGTTGTGGATTTCTGCATATTCACAGGCGCAAAGCCAGTTTAATTGTTACACCATTGCTGCAGGAAAAAACGCAACAGCGACAGGCAATGTTATGCTGGCTCACAACGAAGACGACCACGGTAAAAACTATCTGAACATACACAAGACCAAAGCAGGTAAGAGTAAGTATTACAAACTTAAAAACGGGGGTAAATTCAGTTCCGCTGTGACTCAGCTCCCGGCCTTATGGATTGAAATGCCGGGGCAGGAATTTGCAGATGTTTTTATAAATGATGCAGGTGTAATGATTGTCTCTAATGCATGCCCCTCACGTGAAGACAAACCGGAACTCACCGACGGTGGTATCGGCTGGATGCTGAGGCAAATTACAGGACGCCATGCCACATCAGCCAGAGATGCTGTTTTACTTGCCGGGAAACTCATAAACAGATTCGGATATGCATCATCGGGACGAACGTACACATTTGCCGACCAGCATGACATCTGGGTAATGTCGGTAGTAAATGGCAAACACTGGATAGCCCAACGTGTCCCTGATGATGAAATCATGATCATTGCCAATTATTACACCATTCAACAGGTTAATCTTAAGGACAGCCTCAATTTTATGGGCTCACCGGATCTGATAAGCTACGCTGAAAAGCGAGGATGGTATCATCCAGACAAAGATGGCGCTTTCAATTTCAGAAGCGTATACGGCAAACCTGAAAGCCTTGCACACATCGGCAATATTGCACGTCAGTGGCAGGGCATAAAACTGCTCTCAGAGAAATCCTATCCTGTGCAGGAAAAATTTCCCTTTAGCTTCAAGCCAAAACACAAACTGACGCTCAGCGACCTCATGCGTGTGCTTGAAAATCATTATGAAGGCAACGAATTCGACGACAGCAGATATTACCGTTGTGGCAACCCTCACGATGGTGGTATCAATTCGATTTGTTCAGACATCAACCAATTTTCCATTGTCACTGAATTCAGGAATGACATCCCTCATGACATGGGCTCCTTGTGCCATATTGCTTTCAGGCGGCCTTGCATTCAGCCGTATGTGCCGTTTTTCACAGGGGTGGATGCCTTTCCTGATAACTTTTCATACATTCCGGTTTCAAAATCACTAAGCAATCACTTTAACAAGGCTCCATATGAAAGCCCGGATAGCATTCACCTGTTTCCTTTGTATGTAACATATGCCAAAGAGGTGGATGCCAGTTATGCCACTCGCATTGATGCGATAAGATCTCAGAAACTCAAACGTGAGAATGCGTATAAAAAACGCACAGAAATCTTTATTGACACATACAGGGAACTGAAGAAAACGGATCCTGCCAAAGCCAGTAACCTACTTAACACATACACTCCGAATATATTGGATGAAATCAGAAAAGGCATGAAAAGGCAGCTTATGAACAATTAGGCCTGCAGTGTTATCTGGCATAATAAGTGCCCCGCACCGCTTCTTTAGAGCCCTGTTTGTCAGTCCATTAACTCATCACCCAAAAGGACATTCCGTATTTGATCTGATTCGGGAAATTCTTCTTCGCACAACAACACAACCGATGAGCCAATGTTAAAGTGCGCAATTTCATCTCCCTGTTTAAAACGAACAGGACCATTTTTTGGCTCAATGTTTCTTGCAGGCTTACCCTGGGGAGCAAGATCGTCAAGCGATACAAGACAGATGTTTCCCACATTCAGGGCAGCAATCAACACCATTACCATTTTACCTTTGGGCGTGTCACAGGTCAATACAATACGTTCGTTTTTCAGATACACTTTTTCCGATCGTGCAAAGCGCGGAGCCACGGAATAATAAGCACCCGGCACATACCGAATGTTTTGTATTTCCATATCACAGGGTGCATGCACCCGGTGATAATTTGCCGGGGACAGATATATGCTGACAAAGCCCCGTAATTTTTCCGGCTCAAAACCAATAAGGTTTTTTACATGAATGGTTTGATGTTTAATTTGCAACAACCGGTTATTTTCCATTTTACCGGAAGCATAAATCCGGCCTTCAGCAGGAGATGCAACCGAACCGTTAAAGCTACGCATCCCGTTCCTGAATTGTCGTGTAAAATACATATTAAACGAAACCAGGCCTTTAAGGTTGATTTGAAACTGGCTGTTATCGATACGAAAAATCAGGCTGTACACCAAGAAAACAGGTTTCATAACAAAAGCCGGCAAACGAAGATTTGCCAGCGCCCCTATGAGCATACAGGAGAATTTTTGCAGAAACACTTTCATTATCCGGTATTTTTTCGAATTTACAAAAAACTGCCGAGGCCTCACTTAATATTGTAAAAATTCATGGTTCGTTCAAGTCCTAAAACAGAAAAAGCCTTAACAGCCTCAGTAAAATGGGCCATGCTTTTTTCCAGAATAACTTTTTCCTCACTGGTCATTTCACCAAGCACATAATCAATCTGCCTTCCCTGAGGGAAATCGTTACCTATTCCCAATCTCATCCGGGGAAACACATTTGTTCCAAGTATATCTATAATATTGCTTAATCCATTATGGCCAGCATCCCCGCCTTTTGCACGCATTCTCAGTTTTCCAAAATCAAGGGCGATATCATCAAGGATGACAAGGAGCCTGTCAGTTTCCAGCTTTTCCTTTTTCAACCAGTATCTGACAGCATTGCCACTGCGGTTCATAAAGGTTGTTGGTTTAACCAGGACGAGCGTTCTTCCCCTGTGTTTTATTTCAGTACGGAACCCGTAACGACGGTCATCAAAAACAGCATTGGATGCCTTTGCAAGGGCATCCAATACCATAAAACCAATGTTATGTCTTGTATTTTCGTAATCCGGACCGGGGTTACCCAGCCCAACGATAAGGTATTTCACGACATAAAATTTTATTAAGCTTCAGATTTTTCTTCAGAATCTTCGCCTTCAGCAGCTTCGCCTTCTTCGCCTTCAGCGCCTTCTTCAGTTTCTTCACCCTCTTCGCCTTCTTCGGCTTCGGCTTCAGCTTCGGCTTCAGCTTCGGCTTCAAGTTCGGCAATACCACGAACGGCAACCACACCAATTATTGAAACATTGTCTTTTTCCAAAATTTCGGCGTTTTCAAAGTCAATGTCAGCAACTTTCACACTATCACCAATACCCAGGGGAGAAATGTCAATATGAACTTCTTCCGGCATATCTTTAGGTAGGGCACGGATTTTCAGGTAACGGTAGTCCTGTTTTACAACACCGCCCTCTTTCACACCTTCGGCAAGGCCTTCTGTGTGTACCGGAATCATCATATCCAGCGGGGTACCTGCTTTCATTTCAAAAAAGTCAATGTGAAGTACTTCATCAGTTACGGGGTGGAACTGATAATCTTTCATAATGCCCTTATACGTATCACCATTCACTTCGAGGTTTACGAAATACACGTTTGGTGTATACAAAAGGTGTCTGAAATCGTTTCTTGAGGCATGGAAATGAACAACTTCCTCTCCGCCATAGAGAACGCAAGGTACTTCGCCTTGTTTTCTGAGTTTCTTTGTTGCTGATTTACCAAGTGATTCGCGCTTGGTCGCTTTAATTGTAAGTTCTTTCATAATGCATTGTTTGAGTGCTACTTGGATTATTTCATCCCCATCACACGGTTAACAAATTTTTCGGGCTGCAAATATAGAAAACTTATTTAAAACTCACTATGGATAACCGGGTTATTTTCTATGCTTTCTAAAAACAGAGCTGATGGACTGATGCGTATATACTTTACGAATCACATCAGCAAAGAGATCAGCAATAGAGAGTACGGTAATTTTGTCGGATTGTTGTTTCAGCGGGATTGAATCTGTAACAACAACTTCTTCCAGGACTGAATTTTCAATGCGCTCATATGCAGGTCCTGATAAAACAGGATGCGTGGCAATGGCTCTGACAGATTTGGCCCCCATCTCAACCATCATGCTGGCTGCCTTGGTAACAGTGCCAGCTGTATCAATCATATCATCCACAATGATGACATTTTTACCGTCTACTTCACCAATAATTCTCAATTCTGAAACCTGATTGGCCTTTTCCCTTGCTTTATGGCAAATAACCATGGGACAATCAAGAAACTTGGAATAGGCATTTGCCCGTTTTGTGCCGCCCATATCGGGAGAGGCAATAACAACATCCTCAAGATTAAGCTTTTCGATAAAATCAACAAACAGAGCCGAAGCATACACGTGATCCACCGGCACATTAAAGAAACCCTGAATTTGATCTGCGTGCAGATCCATGGTCATCACTCTGTCAATTCTGGCAGCTGAGAGTAAATCGGCAATAAGCTTTGCACCAATGCTTACTCTGGGTTTGTCTTTTCTATCCTGGCGGGCGAAGCCAAAATAAGGGATAACAACATTCACCTTATAGGCAGAAGCTCTCCGGGCGGCATCCACCATCAGCAGCAACTCAAACAGATTGGATACCGGTGGAAAGGTAGATTGAATAATAAAAACCTGATGACCTCTGACAGTTTCGTCAATGCTGGGCTGGAACTCACCATCGCTGAAGGTTACAAGCGAGGATTTACCTAATTCAGCACCATAGGCTTTTACAATTTCTTCGGCAATGTAACGGGATGCCTGACCGGAAAAAAATTTGATGGGAGAATCTATGGACATGACAGTATGTTTATTTTGTTCAGTGCAAATTTAGGATTTCCTTTTGCAAGGGTAAAATGAATTTACAAAAACTTCTCGACAGGTAACTCTCCATTCAAACGCCGGATTTCTTTCAGTATATCCACACAGCCTTCTTTCGACTTTGCTGAGGTGATAAAATGCGGTGGCAGACTATCCCACCTGTCCTTTAACACATCTGAATAATCATTAATAAGAGCCATTTTTTTTGTTGCGGATAATTTATCAGCCTTGGTAAAAACCAGGTAAAACGGCACCTGCAATTCACCGAGATTGTTAATAAAAACAAGATCTTTTTCCTGAGGCGGAATTCGGGAATCAATCAACACAAAAAGACAGACCAGGTTTTCTCGCTTAGTAACGTATTCCGTAATGAGTTGTTCAAAGGCTTTTCGTTCGGTTTTTGATCGTTTTGCAAAGCCGTATCCCGGCAAGTCTACCAGGTACCATGCATCGTCCACCAAAAAATGGTTTATCAATCTTGTTTTCCCGGGGGATGAAGAGGTTTTTGCCAGATTCCTCCTGTTTGTCAGGGCATTAATCAGGGAAGATTTCCCAACATTGGAGCGCCCGATAAACGCGTATTCATGCTTGACAGGTGGCGGACAATCAGCAGTCTGTACGCTGCTTTTGATAAATCTGACCTGTTTTATGTTTATTTTATTCATCAATGTAAATGGTTTTATAGGAGAGTTTTCCATCTTTATAATGGTAAAGCCGGTATGAGGCCTGACGTCCCCAGAATTCAGCTACTGAGCTTGACACGTATACCGGAACATCACCCAGCCAATGCATTTCATCCCGGTGGAAATGCCCGGCAATGACAGCTTCCACTCCGTATTTATTCAATATACTGTCCCACCAGCGGAGTTCATGTTCAGGCCAGCTCTGGTGATCTTCATTGTTATAAAAATCCAGCATTGCCGGTTGATGATGACACACGATCAATGGGTTATTTTTATGGTTTTCCAGGCTGTATTCAAACCAGGACTTTTGTATGTCATAATCGGAAAGGCTTGTATCGGCATGGGGCATGGAATAATACAACACAAAAACCACCGAATCAATGGTAATAATCGAATTCAATGAGCTGATTCTATCCTGAAAAATACGCCTGTGTTCTTTATAACGCTCCGGCAACAAATCATGATTTCCCGGTAAGACATAAACCGGATCGTCAAACGCAAGGCGGAAATCATAGTAACTTTCCCGGGCATCGGCCTCATGCAGGTTGTTCTGAAACACATCGCCTGTTACCATAACAGCCTCAATATCAAACGGAAGTTTATTTACCGATTTGGCTATTTTACCGGATAATTCATCATGGTTTTTATAGCCAAGATGGGTATCCGTAATCTGAACGAAATAAAAATTCTGTGCTGAGATGCTAAAACCAAGCAGCATCAGAATCAGAATAACAGGGAGTTTTTTCATCGTATATCTTTTATCATGTAAACAAGTTGATTCATGTTCAATGGTTTGCCCTGGATGGTTTTTTCTTGATCAATCAGCAACATAGTAGGAGTAGCATAAAGCGAATACATTTCTGCAACCGGACTTTCCCAGCCCTGATAATCGCACCAAACCGGCCATGGTAAATCAGCCTGCCCGAGGTATGTTTTCAGATCCTCGGGTTTATCATCCAGAGAGACAGAAACAATGTCAACACCGGCTTGATTCAGCTGCGGGTAAATTTGCTTAAGGGCCTGATTCATTTGTTTGCAATGTCCACACCATGTTGCCCAGAAAACAAGCAGTGTTTTGCCGTGAACATGATCGTAAAACTGAACCGGCTCGCCTTCGATATCCGTACAGATAAAATCAGGGGCTTTGGCACCGTTGTGGAATTTCTGGTAATAGCTTATCCGGTTTTCAAGTTTCCCCTTGGTTTCACTGCATTTATCCGCATAGTTTTTAATCATATGCATAATGAGGCCTTCCATTTCAAACTGCTCAAAACCTTCAAGCAGATACAGCAATGCGTAATCATAAACCGGGCTGCCATCAGGTATAAAGGAAAAAATGCTGTCAATGGCCACTTTGTAATTCATCACAAGCTTTTCCCGGCCTTCATCGGGGTCAGCATAAAGCATCAGGTAATTTATCAGGCTTCTGGAATAAGCATCAGAATTCAACAAAAGCGTGTCTGTCCAGTCCTTTTGACTGATAATCTGTTTTCTGATCGTTCTGTTTTCATTCAGATAATATGCCTTTGGTTTGCGGTACAAAAAATCCAGGTAACGTGTAACAAAAGCTTCCGGATGGTCATCCCGAAGATCTTCAAGAAAGCCCTGTTCCTGATCGTACATATCCTCCAGTGCTTTCTTGCTTAGCTTCATCAGGCGGTCGGTTTCAGGATAATCCTCAACAAACTGCTGCAGTGCTGATTTTTTTTCAGCGTTTGTGTCAATTATTCTGAGGTATTTATAGAGCCGTTTGTTTTGCCAGGAGGAAATCACATCAATGGTTTCCAGCGGACTATGAGCTGTTGTCCGGAAACTAACATTATTGTATCCCAGCACAAACTCAAGCCATTTGCTTTCGGTAACATACAGGCGGTAAAGACCATTGGGAGCAGCAGGGTTAAGATGATACAGGAAGCGGTTTTCCTCATCAAGATACAGGGTATCCATCACTTTGACTTTTTCGCCAAAATGCTCACACAGCAAAAGATTTTCATTTTTTGCACCGAGTATTTCACCTTCAAATCGTGTTTGTCCTGTTGCCGAGAGCAAAATTCCGACGCTTGCCACGATTAACAATAACTGTTTCATAAATTGAAGACCTTATTCTAATCTGCTGCAAAGATACAAAGCGTTTGCTTACGAATCACTTTGCATTTTTACAGGCATCGCAATAAATTTCTTTCACCTTATCATTAAGAAACACCTGTACCGGGAATGAATCCTCTCCTTCAAACATTGTACAGAATCTATCTGGATCCATATCCCTGGCTCTGGCCAAGGCCATTACAAAGCGATGTGAGTGGAGTTTATGGTCAACTTTTGAGCATAGTGAGATGTAGGTGAACAACAATTCCGGAAACACCTTTTCATCATCAACAAAGGGGTTCAGCAATTCGTAGGCATAGTGATAATCACCATGATTCAGGTATATTGAGGCCAGTTTAAGCGAATTCTGCCAGTTCACCTCATCAAAACTAATTATATCCTTAATTGTGGCAAGGCTTTCTTCAACCACGGGGTGATCAGCACCCACGGAATCATGAAAAATGTCCATCACTTTATACTGCAGTTCAATATTCAGCAAATCCACCTGCTTTTTACCAAGCTCATAATCATACAGGTAATCAATTTCATCCTGAAGGTTTTCCCGCACATATTCATCTGTCACATCGTCCAGCAACACACCACAATACAGGCGATTAAAGTAGGTATACGGATTATCTTCATCCATGTCCCACAGTTGATAAATTTCTGCCTGATAGGTTGAATCAATCACATCATCATAAACAATTTTCTCCATGCAGATGCGATTCATATTAAGGCCGATGTAATCTTCTCCTTCAGGAATTTTCATTGCTTCAACGGACTGTTTGCCATAATTGCCATCAGCCACCTGTTCGTACATGTATTTCTGAATGGAAAGTGCCTGAGCTTTATCGCCGGCCTCAATGGCCTTATTAAACTGATCTACCACATAGTTTTCCTCTTTTTCGCCTGTGATATCGTAAGTAATCCAGACAGTAACATCGGCATAGCGGTGGTTTTCCAGAATGGGTTCCAGTTTTTTGGCCAGGCGTTCTGAGCGAATGTGCTGAATGGCTTCTGACATTGTCATATCAGCCATATTTTCCCAATTTGTTCCCATCACATCCTTTTTAAAATCGTTCCAGTTAGCTGCTGATGTCACAGAATCAATCAGGCTTTCGTTTTGATTTTCCCTCAAAGCATTGACAATGCTTTGCGCCCTGCGCTCCTGCAACTTTCTGTTGGCTTCAACGCTTCCTTCCAAAGATGAATAGGCAGCCACATGCACTTTATTGATAATAAAATCCGGTTCATTCAACGCACTAATTACAGGCTGAATATCCGCCATTTTGTAGGTAGACTTATTTCGTTCAAAGGGAACGCGAAATTCCAGTTTATTGCTGGTAGCCTCAGGGGTATAAGCCGGCACGCCCTGCGGGACAATGGTGTCCGGTAAAAGCCCGATTTTCTGACTGTATTCATAACCGGCATCATAAGCAAATGATGGTGGCAGGTTGTAACAGACTTTTTTATCCTGCAGGATCATCAGGTTTAGTTCCACATCCTCAGGATTGAGCTCTTCGGGGAATTCACCAAGCTTAACCTCAAGCTTTTTCACCCGTTCGCGCTTGCCTTCAGCCGGCGCCTGATTTTTTTTGTAAATTTTCTTACTGTATACCGGTTTAAGCATGATACCACGGTTTACAAGGCTGTAATCGGCAATGTTGGCTTTATCACAATCCGTATATTGCTCTTTTCTGACAATATCAACAGCCAGACCGTCTTTTTTACCACGGATAAGGCGTTTAAACCGTCGCAAATCATTAAACTTAAAGATAATGTCCCCGTTTTCCTTTATGCTTAAGCCTTTTTGCAAATCAATGATATCGGGAAAATATTTGGTGCATTTTCGACAAGCACGGTATTCATACCCTTCAATGCCCCAGCGCCAAAACGGGAACAAACCACCTGTTGATACGGGAGGTTCAATTTCTTCGATGCGGTAAGCCCCTGCATTTTTTGTGAAATAATTACCCATCATAAAGGAAACATACACTTTTTTGCCACGCTCTCCCATCGCGCTGCCAACACCGGCAAGGAAGAATTTTTGTTTCCTTAGTTCGCGCATAGTACGGGTACTCGCAGACCATTTCAAAACAATGCCCCTGGCGAGTTCACGGTAGGTGAGGTAGGCATCGGTGGTTTTAATGTTGTACCGCATGACAATTTCATTGCCAATACCCGACCCGCCATAATACTGAATTCTGGAAGTAATATCTTTGGTTTTTCCGGAACCGTCGGTTGTTGCTCTGCCTTCCAGTGCCATTTCTCTGGCATGGTCGCGGGCAATTTTCTCCAGGAACCTGCTTTTTTCAAACCCTTCGAGGTGAAGGGAATCCATAAACATATTCATTTCCTGATATACAACTTTTGACAAAAGTTCAAAATCAATTTTATCCGGATTAACTTTTTCATCTGAATTCTGAAATTCGCCGATTATTTTTTCCTGGCTAAATCCGGCACCAGCAAACACGATAAAAATAAATAGTACAATAATTCTCCTCATGGTCCAATAGCTTAAAAATGGTTAAAAAACGAACCCTCCAAAGTAATAATTTTTTTCGTGTTCATAAAACGCTTTGTACCTTTGATTTTGAAAAAAGCAAAATATTATGGACAAAAATGTCAGAATTGACAAATATTTATGGTCTGTCCGCTTGTACAAAACACGAAGCAAAGCCACAGAAGCATGCAAAAAGAAGCAGATTTTACTGAATGATCAGCCTGTAAAACCCTCTACCCAGGTTAATGAAGGTGATACATTTGAAATTAAGCGACCTCCAATCATTCGCACATACCGCATTAAACAATTACTGGATTCACGTGTTTCCGCTAAGCTTGTACCGGAATATCTTGAAGAAACAACACCGGATCAGGAATTTGACAAACTCCGCAAAGCGCGGGAAACAACGATTATCAGACCAAAAGGAAAAGGCAGACCAACAAAAAAAGAACGCAGACAACTGGATAAACTCAACCCATACAAATGATCATAGCAAAACAAAAAAAACAGGAAAATCTGGCCGAATATGTCTTGTACATGTGGCAGCTTGAAGATTTACTCAGAGCATTGAAATTTGATGCTGACCTGATTGAAAAACAACTGGTGTCGCAATACGATGTCAGTGAAGCGGAGAAGGCCACCATACGCGAATGGTATCAGGGCCTTATTCAGCAGATGAAAGACGAAGGGATTAAAGAAACAGGGCATCTTCAGTCTGTGACTAATCAGATTAACGATTTGAATGAACATCACATGTACCTGATGCAGGCTGAAGATGAGGACACCTATCATCAGGTTTTTGAGATGGCACGCCCCAATCTGATTGCGTTCAGGGAAAAATCCAAAGACACGAAATCATACGATGTTCAGCTTGCCTTTAATGCTCTGTACTCATTGCTGATGCTAAGATTACAGGATAAAAAAGTCAGCAAGGATACGGAACAGGCCATGACCAGTTTCAGCAACTTCCTGGGTATCCTCTCAAAAAAATACAAGGATTTCCATACCGGTGAAGAAGAATTCAAAGGCTGATTACCGCACTTTTGGCTTATATTTGGATTGATTCAGGATTTTCTGGTAATCGGATTCGCTCATTAAATCTGCAATGCTGACATTTTCTGCTTTCATGTAAGCCCGTACGATCTGCCATCCCAGCCAGGCTCCTGCTCTGCCGGGGGATTCTTTACCAAAGGCAGCAGTAAAAGGAGCCTCTCCGATTATTTTTCGTTGTTTGAGGTAGTCGGTCGAGAACAACAATTCCTCACTGACAAGATACTGCCACATATCCTGCTCAAATCGCCGGCAATAAGCCATGTTTTTCGTGGTGTAGCCGATTTTTAAACTATCCGGCATTTGCGGATACATAGCATCCAGAAAATACAGCAATTTTCCCTGGTGAATCATTTCAAATACCAGATAATCCGTTGTATCCTGATTCGGGAACTCCATCTGTGCCCATGCCTTCATACAGTCCACAGGAATCATTTCCCGGCGCATTTTTCGTGCTGCATAGGCGGGAACATTCATCATGGAATACAATTCACAATCGGTACCAAGGTATTTATCCAGTCCTACGCCAATTAAGCCTTCGTCGGTAACAACAGAATGATTAAATCCTGCAATGAAGGTGATAACATCCGGGACATCTTCTTCAGGAAAATAGTATTTGTAATGTTTAAACCCGGATTCCAGTGTTGACTCCACATCGCTGATCTCATTGAACTCTTCATTGACAGCATTTCTGGCCTGCTCAACAGAATAATCCTGCATAAATGCATCAAGAAATTTGGTAAAATCCTTGTCCCCGGTATTACCAATGTTAATAATCTGTTCGGTAAACAACCAGAAAAATCGTGGATATTCCTTTTCCAGTTCTCTGACATGAGCTTCAAGATTTCCGTCATAATCAAACAAATCCTGATCAAATCTACGCACATCCAAATCAACATCCACATGAGACACATTAACCTCAAGCGGGTTCGTTTCATGCATGAATAAAATATAAACCCCCAACAAAATCGCTACAGTAGCAAGAAGGATAAAGAAAATATTTTGACGCTTAATTTTCATTTCTGCCTGTTTTTTTCTATATATTTGCAATGAGCAAAATTAATGTAACAAACCTAAAAACGAAACGATATGAAAAAGATTCTCATTGTCCTTAGCCTTACCCTTTTTAGTTTTGCCGCCTTTTCGCAAATTTCCGGCGGCTTGTTTGTAGGCCCAAACCTGTCATATTTTGGTGTCGACAGCAAAGTTCAATCCAACGAGGGTGTCAGGCTGGGCTATACTTTTGGCGCAACCGCAGACTTCTCCTTTTCAGATAATTTCCTGTTCACCACTGCCATAAGATACAACGATATTGGCGGTACCATGAAATATAAAAACGGCGCTCTGGTTCATCTTTATGACGAAGCCATCCCTACGCTTGAGCTGATTGGAGAGAACGAAAACATCAAATACAACCTTCAGTACCTCGAAATTCCAATCGGATTTAAAGGCAAAACCAATGAGATCGGATTTTTATCATATTTCATGAAAGCTGGTGTCACCCCTATGATCAACCTGAAAGGAAAAGCAGACATTACTGCCGGCTCCAACGACCTGTTTACAAAAAACATGGGGTTTTTTAATTTCAACTGGTTTATGGGGGCAGGATTTGAATGGTCATTAACCGGCAATACCCGCTTTTTTACCGAGATTGTTTACACAGGAGGCATCATGGATTTCATCAAGGATGAGTTTTCCGGCAGCGAATCCGATTTAACAACAACGGTTTCAGCCATTGATGATTTTGAAAACTCTGACAGATACGATGACTTTGACGGGTTCAAAGATGGCTTTGAAGCCGCCAAAGAAACATACGACAATAATCCCGACAGCGAAAGTTTTGCAACTTTTATTGAAGAGAACCAGCGCATTATCCGTGATCATCGCGGAAAAGTCAATGCCATTGAATTAAAAATCGGAATTCTGTTTTAAATCAGATGATATACATATAAAATCCCGATTCCACGGAATTGGGATTTTTCTTTTCATATCATATCGGTCCGGCATCAAAACAATTTTAAACGCTGAAACATGAAAATCGCCCTTGCGCAACTCAATTATAAAGTTGGTGATTTTGAGCAAAATGCTGCCAAAATTATTGAAGCCATTGATAAGTCCAGATCCGATTCATGTGATCTGGTCGTGTTTTCAGAGCTGGCTCTCTGTGGATATATCCCTCACGATCTGCTTGAGCAAAAGGATTTTATTGACAGGAATATGGCATTTCTTGATAAAATCAAGGATCATACAAGGGGCATTTCAGTACTGCTTGGAACGCCCAGAATCAACACCAGTGAAGCAGGTAAGAAACTGTATAATGCAGCCGTTCTGATCAAAAATGGTAAAATCACACAAGAGTTTTACAAAACCCTGCTCCCCACCTATGATATCTTTGATGATTACCGGTATTTTGAACCCAATAAGCATTTTGAACTCTTAAACCTGAATGGGAAACGAATTGCTGTAACCATCTGTGAAGACCTTTGGGACAAACAGGAAGCCAATTACTCGTTTGCCAAAGAAAAACAATACACCCTCTCACCCCTGGCAGAGCTTAGCAAGCTGAATCCTGACTTTGTCATCAACATTGCCGGCTCACCCTTTTCGTACAACCAGGAAGAACTCCGCAAAAGCATATTAATAAACAATGCCAGTCAGTATAACCTGCCGCTGATATATGTCAATCAGGTTGGTGGTAATACCGAGCTTATATACGATGGGGGTTCCCGTGTTTTAAACGATAAAGGCGAAACCATTCTGCAAATGCCTCACTTCCGTGAATCCATCACCACCATTGATACGGATGTTTTCAGCACCGCCCAGGCAGTAACCAACAAAAGCAGTGATCGCCTTAATCAAATGCACGAGGCTTTGATACTGGGAATCCGGGATTACTTTCAGAAATCCGGGTTCAAAGGGGCGGTTTTGGGTTTATCAGGCGGCATAGACTCCGCTTTAACTGCAGTCCTGCTGGCTGAAGCCCTTGGTGCCAAAAATGTCACAGGTATTTTGATGCCTTCTCAGTACAGCAGCAATCATTCCATCAGCGATGCAGAACAGCTTGCAAAAAACCTGGATATGCCTTACCATACAATACCAATAGAGAACAATTTCACAAGCATGAAGGTGTCCCTGTCTGACATGTTTGCGGGAAAGGCAGAGGATGTAACCGAAGAAAACATACAGGCACGCCTGCGGGGAGTAATTCTGATGGCTGCATCCAACAAGTTCGGAAGCATGCTTGTTAACACCTCAAATAAGAGCGAAGCTGCCGTTGGTTACACGACACTTTACGGGGACATGAATGGCGGGCTTTCGGTTTTGGGAGATGTATACAAGTCAGATGTGTTCCGTATGGCTAAGCAAATCAATCAAAAGGGTGAGGTCATTCCTGAAAACAGCATCATCAAGCCCCCGTCTGCAGAGTTACGTCCCGGGCAAAAAGATGAAGACAGCCTGCCACCCTATGATGTACTTGACGGAATTTTGTTTCATTATATTGAGAAAAAAGCATCCGGGTCAGAAATCATAAAAGCCGGTTACGATAAAGACACTGTAAAGCATGTGCTCTCATTAGTCAACAATACCGAATATAAGCGTTTTCAGGCCCCACCGGTGTTAAGGGTGTCCTCTAAGGCTTTTGGCTTCGGACGCAGAATGCCGCTTGTAGGACGCTATTCATAGAAAATAGCACATCAATCAAAGAAATATCAATAAAAATCGCGAAGTCCTTAGTTCTTTTCATAAAATTCTTATATTTGTGCTATTAGAGGTAATCATTTTTTAATTAACTAAAACTAATATCATGAAAAAAATTGCTGTTTTACTGAGCCTGGTTGCTTTTGTATTTGCTTTCACATCATGTGGCGGCCCAAAAGCTGACGCTAAAAAGATGATGAACAAACAAGAGTCTCTCATCAAAATGCAACAAAAAGCCGCTAAAGATGGCGAACTTAGCGACAAGGAAATTGACAACATTGTCAAAGAATTTAAAGCGTTTATGGATTACTCTGCTGAACTTGAAGAAAAATACAAAGACGATTCAGCTGGTAATGAAGAACTGAACAAAGAACTGGAAAACCTTCAGAAAGAAATGGAAGGCAAGTACGAAGATTTCGACATGTCTGATGTTGAAGGTTACGACAAGCTGAACAAAAAGATGTTTGAAGTAATGTTCTCAGAAGAAGAAAGCAGTGAGGAATAAGCTTTCATGCTTAACCTTTGAAAACCGCCTGATTGCAATCAGGCGGTTTTTTTTTGCCATTGTTAAAACAACCTTAATGTCTTAAAATATTTTCGGCATTCACAATTTATTGGTATTTTTATAAGCTATGCTGATTCTACGCTTGCTCAAAGAAAGTATCATGTTCGCGCTACAGTCTTTAAGGGCTAACAAGCTGCGCACCCTACTCTCGTTATCCGGAATCACGATTGGCATATTTGCTATGATTTCGGTATTTACCGTTATTGATTCTCTTGAAAAGGAAATCCGCAATTCCGTATCCCAGCTGGGTGATGATGTGATATATGTGCAAAAGTGGCCATGGGAGTTTTCACAGGATTATGCCTGGTGGAAATACCTCAAGCGACCGGTACCCAGCATGGAAGAATATCAGGCCATCAAAAACAGGGCCCGACATATCAAATCCTGCACCTTTATGGCCAGCACCAGACAAACCATAAGCCGTCAGGATCGGTCAACCACAAACACGGGTGTCCTTATCGCCACCCATGATTACCAAGAAAACCGGGCATTTGACATCGCAAGGGGACGATATTTTACCGAAAGCGAAGCCTACCAGGGGCAAAACCTGGCAATTATCGGTTCTGATGTAGCCAGGGATCTGTTTCCCTTTTCAAACCCAGTAGGAAAAACCATTAAAATTAACGGAAACCGCATTTACGTTATCGGGGTGTTTGAGAAAGAAGGTCAAAGTATGATATCATCAAGTCATGATCAACTGGTATTGATGATGGCGAACTATGGTAAGCGCATATATAACATTGATGGCCAAAACCTTAACCCAATGATAATGGTAACCGCTGCAGATGATGCCAGCATTGATCAGATCAACGATGAACTTGAAATCATACTCCGCTCGGAACGACGGTTAAAACCAATGGAGGAGGCAGATTTTGCATTGAACCGGGCAAGCATGATCTCACAGGGAATCGACAAAATATTTGCCACCATAGATATTGCCGGGATTATCATTGGTGGTTTTGCCATTCTGGTAGGAGGGTTTGGCATTGCCAACATTATGTTCGTATCCGTCAGGGAACGCACCAGAATTATTGGCATTCAGAAGGCCATTGGCGCCCGCAACGGATTCATTCTTACTCAGTTTCTATTTGAAGCAATTGTACTTTCCATGATAGGTGGCATTTTGGGTCTCATACTGATATGGATAGGTACCCTGATTGGCAGTCAGCTCTCGGGGTTCAACCTGGTTCTGGGATTTAATAACATCCTTGCAGGCCTGCTTATCAGTGGGGTTATAGGCATTCTTTCCGGCTTTCTTCCGGCGCGCCAGGCTGCCAGGCTTGATCCGGTAATTGCTATGGGCAAGGCTTAAACCATATTAAATATCATTCTGGCCAGCATAAGGTAAATCATCAAGCCCATAATATCATTGAATGTAGTAATAAACGGGCCTGTAGCCAGTGCAGGATCAATCTTGAATCGTTCCAGTATCAATGGCACCAGCGCTCCGAAAGTTGTTGCAAAAATGATTACAATAAAGAGTGCTATGCTAACGGAAATGGTTAGTGCAAATGATTCTGAAAAAATAAGGTTATAGGAAAAAATAAGCGAACTGCATATCAATCCGTTTAAAATTCCCACAGACATTTCTTTTATTAACCGATGACTGGTTTTCCGAATGTCCATCGTTCCCCCGGCAAGTCCCTGTACGATAATGGCAGAACTTTGCACGCCAGCGTTTCCACCCATGGCGGCAATTAATGGCAGAAAGAGAGCTATACCGGCATATTTGGCCAGATCTCCTTCATAATAACCAATTACCAATGCCCCCATGATACCACCAAACAGGCCAATCAGCAACCAGGGAATTCTGGATTTCACCTGTGTCCAGACATTATCCGTTGGTTCAACATCATGGGTAATACCGGAAATCAACTGATAGTCTCGTTCAGCTTCTTCACGGATAACATCCACAACATCATCAATGGTAATGCGTCCGGCCAGCCTTCCAATGCTGTCAACAACTGGCAGTGCCACCAGGTCGTATTTTTCCATGATCTGGGCAACCTCTTCAGAATCGGTATCGGTACGCACAGAAATAATATCCGATTCAATTAATGCACTGACTTTACTGGTAGTAGGTTTAAACAACAAATCCTTTAATGAAACAACACCCAGGAGTTTATTGTCATCGTCAATAACATACAGATAATAAATTTCGTCAATGTCCTGTGCCTGATCTCTCAGTTCGCCAAGTGCCTCCTTAAGCGTAAGGTTTTCATTAATAGCAATAAGCTCTTTTGCCATCAACCCCCCGGCGGTATTTCCCTCAAAATTCAACAGATCAACAATATCACCAGCCTGCTCATTATCTTTAACGTAATTGAGCACATCCTCCCGTTTATCATCCGTCATTTCCTGAATGATATCGGCAGCATCATCCGAGTCCATGTTTTCAATAAACTGGTGAGCAATCAACTCACTGGGAATTACTTTCAGGAAGCGGGTACGTTGTTCTTCCTCGAGTTCCACAAGGACATCAGAGGCAACTTTTGGGTCAAGCAGAAGATAGGTATACCGGGCTTCTTCAATGTCCAGATCATCGTATATTGCAGCAATATCAGCAGGGTGCAAAGCATCCAGTATCTCCAGAACTTTGCCTTCGTTCTGATCTGCAATGTATGCTTTCAATTCGTCTATAAATTCCTGTGTGATGTCAAGCTGCATTACATTTGCATTTTTTTATCAATAAAATTCGATATCCGTACAAATTCCTCCACGCTAATCTGCTCAGGCCGCAGTGCCATCCACGGCTGATTGTCAAGTGACAAAGGTAATAAAATACTTTTTAGTGAATTCCGGAGGGTCTTTCTTCTCTGATTAAACGCAGCTTTCACCACCCTTCGAAAAACCTTATGATCGTTTGGCACTTCTTTCCCGGACACTCTTTCAAACCGCACAACACCCGATTTTACTTTGGGTGGAGGGAAAAATGATCCCTCTCCTACCGAAAACAGATAACGAACATCATAATAGGCCTGCAAAAGCACACTCAACACCCCATATTCCTTTGTTCCGTGCGGGGAAGCAAGGCGTCTGGCAACTTCTTTTTGCAACATAAATACAGCTTCAGGTATTCTATCCCTCTGGTCAAGCATTGAAAACATCACCGGACTGGAAATATTGTACGGCAAATTGCTGATCAGGCAAAACCTTCCTGAAATGTATCGGTCAGGATCAAAACGCAAAAAGTCCTCATGCACAATTTTATCCTTAAGGTCCGGATACTTTTCTTTCAGATAATCCAGAGCCTCATTATCGGTTTCTACGGCTAAGAAATCCGGAAAACGTTCAGATAAAATACTGGTAAGCACACCTTTACCCGGTCCTATTTCAACAACAGGCACAGACGTTTCGTTATGGAGGGAATCACAAATCCGTTGTGCAATACCCGGATCAGTTAAAAAATGCTGACCATATCGTTTCTTTGGTTTCACCATGGCATATAATTATGCCCGAAATGTACAAAATAGATATGAAATATTATCTATATTTGCCGCAAAGCAACGCATTGGTGAATAAAAGAATTCAAAATATACTTAAGTTTATTGCCTTTATGAGCATTGGCCTGGTGCTTTTATGGCTTGTATATAGGGATCAGGACCTGTCGGAGATACTCCGGAAGATGAAAGATATCCGCTGGGGGTGGTTTATTCCTGCACTTTCAATTGCAATGTTAAGCCATATCAGCAGGGCTATTCGCTGGAATCTGCTTCTGGAATCCATGGGGAATTACAAACCCCGCTTTCTGAACACCTTTTTTGCGGTGATGAGCATGTATTTTGTAAACCTTGCGATTCCGCGCCTGGGAGAAGTTACCCGTAGTGGAATTGTTTCACGCTATGACAAACTGCCATTCTCTAAAGTACTGGGAACCATGGTAACCGAGCGTGCCACAGACATGCTTGTTCTTCTGATTTTCACTCTGATTGTTGTACTCACAAAAGGAAGCGAGGTTACCAGCTTTATCATGGAAAATCCGGGGTTTAAAGAAAACCTGAACTTTTTGTTTTCTCCGCTTTTTTGGGTTGGATTTATTCTGATTGCCATCACCGGCCTGTTTTTGCTTTATTACATTGCCAAAGGCAAACTGGATAATTACAAGGTATTTAAAAAAACCGGTAATTTCCTGCGCAATTTCATATCCGGTTTGAAAGCCGTTGCTTACATAAAACACCGTTGGAAATACATTGCACACTCCCTCTTCATTTTTGTGGCCTACTTTTTCATGCTATACGCCTGTTTCCCGGCATTTGAAGGGTTGAGCCAGGTAAGCCCAATGGCAGTACTCACCATTTTTGTTGCCGGCAGTTTCGGCATGGTGGCACCCGCTCCCAACGGCATGGGTGCATGGCATTTTATGACCATACAGACCATGATTGTTTTTGGTGTTTTAGAAGCCGATGCCAAAGTTTTTGCCTTGGTTGTTCACAGCCTGCAAATGATTATGCTCGTTTTTTTCGGATTAATTTCAGTAATTGGCTTGCCGCTCATCAACCGCAACCGCCTCTGATGCATGTGGACAAAAAAACACACAGACCGTTTAATTAAAACGCTGCTATTTATTGGCGCTTACATGCTGGTATGGTGGCAGTTCCAGAATGCCGGGGGAAAAACCGAGGCAATACTGCGTTTTTTTGATAATCCAAAAGATGATTTTTTCACCCTGGTTCTGATTCTACTGCTCATGCTTGTCAATTGGGGAGTTGAGGCAAAAAAATGGCAGTACATGGCACAAAAGCTCGAATCCTTTACCTTTTTTAAAGCCTTCAGGGCTGTGATGAGCGGAGTAACAGCCGGTATGTTTACCCCAAACCGAACAGGAGAATTTGCCGGCCGCGTGCTTTACCTCCAGCATAAAAACCGAGTTCAGGGTAGCGTATTAAGCATTATAAGCAGTTTTTCGCAGTTTTTTACAACGCTTCTGTTTGGCATTCCTGCACTAATCGTTTTTTTAGCAGAAATTTCTTCACCACATGTTTTTGAGGATAGTTTATTCATTGCCGCAGGATTGTCTGTGCTAACAGCCGTATTTTTAATGCTGTTATATTTTAACATGAGATGGATTTATAGCCTTTTGATTAAAATTCCATGGCTATCCAGGCACCGGGAAGCCATACATTATCTGAAAGACATCCCGCGGCGTGATTTGTTAAATCTTTTGCTTTTAAGTATCTTTCGGTATCTTGTTTTTATCACACAATTTTTTCTGGTATGCAAGGTGTTTCAGTTAAATATCGGGTTTGGAGCTGTATTTATCGGTGCAGCAAACCTGTATTTTCTGATGAGCATGCTGCCGGTTTTCACCCTGGGCGAACCCGGGCTTAGAGGCAGCCTGACAGGCATAATCTTTCAGGCTTTTACTGTTAACATTGCCGGGATTATTTCTGCTTCAGTAATGCTGTGGATAATAAACGTTTTGTTTGTCGCTCTTGTTGGAGCATTGTTTTTACTGAATCAAAAAATCATCAATTATGAAAGTAAGACCAGCCGTTAGTGCCGATATCAACAAACTCATAGAGTTTCAACTTGCTATGGCACAGGAAACCGAAGGCATCAACCTTGACAAAAAAACCGTTGAACGAGGCATTCGTGCTGTTCTGAATGATATTCAGAAAGCACGCTATTTCGTGGCTGAAGATGGTAAAGAGCTGATAGGCTGCTTTATGGTTACACCAGAATGGAGCGACTGGCGTGCAGGGTATTTCATCTGGCTGCAATCCGTTTATGTGCTCCCCCAAAATCGCAAACAGGGCGTGTTTAAAGAAATGTTTGCATACCTTAAAGATGTTGTCTCCAATAACAGCGATTACAGTGGTATACGATTGTATGTTGACAGGGAAAACCAAAAGGCACAGAAAACTTATGCCAAATCCGGCATGGAAAGCACCAATTACGAGCTTTACGAATGGTCAAAGCAGGCTTAAGTGATGACGGCCTTTATCCTTGCCCTGATTTTTGCCTATTCACTGTTTGTGATACTTATCCTTACAGGGATATGGATAATACTGCCCAAAAGAACCAAACCCAGAGACACAAAACTGCCCGGTGTTTCTGTATTGATTCCGTTCAGAAATGAAGCGGAAAATCTGCCTTTGCTGATTCAGGATTTGCTCAACCAATCCTACCCGAAAAACAAAGTTGAACTTATTTTTATAAACGATCACTCTTCTGACAAGGGACGTGACATTTTAGTACCCGTTTGCCACCAGACACGTCACAAGTTCATAGACCTTCCGTCAGAAATCAGAGGAAAAAAAGCCGCCCTCAAACGTGGGATTGAAAATGCTTCCCATGATGTCTTGATAACATGTGATGCTGACTGCCGGATGGGTAGAAACTGGCTTTACTCCATGCTTGAGCATTCGCTTCGCAATCAATCTGATATGGTATTGGGACCAGTTGTTCTCCGGGGGAACGGATTTGCAGCATTCCAGGCAGCAGAATCACTCAGCCTGCTTGCGGTTAGTATGGGAAGTGCAGGATTGGGAGAACCCGTTCTCAGCAACGGAGCCAATTTATTGTTCCGAAAGCAGGATTTTATGGCATATGAAGATCCGCATAAACAGGCAGTAAGCTCAGGAGATGATATTTTTTTAATGGAGAAATACAAAGCAGAGAAAAAACGCATTTCTTTTAACACCAGCCCAGAAGCTGTTGTGACATCAGCCGCAAGCCAAAACCTGACACAATTAATAGATCAACGCATCCGGTGGGTAAGCAAAACCCGGCATTACACCTGGGGCAGCAGCAAGTTAAGTGCTGCAGTATTCGGCATCTTACAGGTGGGGTTCCTTGTTTCTGTTCCCCTACTGCTGTTCAACAATGCAGCGCTTTTGGGGTATCTGTTTGGTTTTAAGCTGCTATATGACAACCTTGTTGTTCTGATAACCGCGCGGGTTTACCGTGTCGGTTACAACCCGCTTTCTGCATCGGTTTTAAGCCTGCTGTATCCATTATGGACCCTCGGCAGCGGCGTACTTTCATTCACCAGAAAGGCACAATGGAAAGGGCGTCCGGTTGTTAATTAGCCTCGGCTGATATGAATTTGATTCTGACAAGGCGGATTTCCTCTTCGGTATAATCCTCATCTTCAAACTCTTCAAGGGCTTCTTCTATGGTACCGGTTTCAGAGTCTTCCAGAAAGTAATCATAAATATCATCGACGCGGTCTTCGTCTATTACCTCATCAATGTAATAATCAATGTTGATTTTTGTTCCGGAATTGATAATGGCATCAATTTCTTCAAGCAAATCCAGCATTGACAAACCGCGGGCCTGGGCTATATCATTGAGTGGCATTTTTTTGTCAATGCTTTTAATGATATAAACTTTGTTCCCGGATTTTTTTACAACAGATTTGACCACCATATCCTGTGGTCTTTCAATATCGTTTTCATCCACATGTTTCTTGATTACCTCCAGGAATCGTTCTCCGTATTTATGGGCTTTGCCTGCACCGACACCGGTAATCCGCGTTAATTCTTCCATGGTAATGGGATACTGGGTGGCCATTTCCTGCAAGGAAGGGTCACTAAAAATCACATAAGGAGGCAAATCCAGTTGCCTGGACATGGATTTTCTCAGATCCTTAAGCATGGCAAACAAAACATTATCTGCAGCACTGGGTCCGCTCTGTAATTCACTGGTATCAGCATCTGCACTTTCGTAATCATGATTTTTCACCAATGGGAAATCCCAGGGATTTTCAAGAAATTCATGGCCTCTTTCGGTCATTTTCAGGAGTCCGTAGTTTTCAATGTCTTTTCGGATTAACCGGGCAATCAACGCCTGTCTGTACACTGAATTCCAGAATTTAGGATCGTGGTCTTTTCCGATACCAAAAATATCAAGCTTATCATGCTTATATGAACTGACAGCCGCATTAACTTTACCTGCCAGCACATTGGCAAGATGCTCGCCTTTAAAGCGTTCTTTTACAGTAAGAACAGCATTTAAAGCTGTCACAACGTATTCTTTTCCTTCAAATTCTTCTTTAGGATTCAGGCAATTATCGCAATTACCACAGGGTTCTTTCATTTCTTCCCCGAAATAATTCAGCAATTGCCTTACACGACAGACACTGGACTCTGCATAGGCAACGGTTTCCAGCAACAACTGTTTCCCGATTTCCTGTTCAGCAACGGGTTTCCCCTGCATGAATTTTTCCAGTTTCTGAATATCGTTATAGCTGTAAAAGCAGATGCATTTACCTTCTCCACCATCTCTGCCGGCACGGCCGGTTTCCTGATAGTAAGATTCCAGGCTTTTAGGGATATCATAATGAATAACAAAACGCACATCAGGTTTGTCGATGCCCATTCCGAAAGCAATGGTTGCAACAATCACATCAATTTCCTCCATCAGAAATTTATCCTGGGTACCAGACCGGGTTGCAGAATCCATTCCGGCATGATAGGCAAGCGCTTTAATCCCATTTACCTGCAGTGTTTCAGCCAGCTCCTCCACTTTTTTACGGCTCAGGCAATATATAATACCGGATTTGTTCTGATTATTTTTGATAAACTTAATAATCTCCCGTGTAGCATTATGCTTGGGCCTGACTTCGTAGTACAGATTTTCCCGTCGGAAAGAGGATTTAAAAACATCGGCATCCAGCATATCAAGGTTTTTCTGGATGTCATGTTGCACTTTTGGGGTTGCTGTTGCTGTCAGCGCAATGATGGGTGATTTACCCAACTGATTTACAATCGGTCTGATGCGACGGTATTCAGGGCGAAAATCGTGTCCCCACTCGGAGATGCAGTGTGCTTCATCTATGGCATAAAATGAAATATCCACATGACTGAGAAACTCCACATTTTCTTCTTTGGTAAGGGATTCGGGTGCCACATAAAGCAGTTTTGTTCGCTTATTCAGCACATCCTCTTTTACTTGTTGAATTTCTGCTTTTGTCAATGATGAATTTAAAAAATGTGCAATTCCTGATTCCGTACTAAAACCGCGCATGGCGTCTACCTGATTTTTCATCAGGGCAATAAGCGGAGAAATCACAATAGCCGTTCCCCCGGACATGAGAGCAGGTAACTGATAACACAGCGACTTTCCTCCACCTGTAGGCATTAGCACAAAACAATCATTTCCATTCAGTAGCGATTCAATCACCTCCTTTTGAAGGCCTTTAAACCGGTCAAACCCAAAGTACTTTTTCAGTACATCGTATATCGCGTCATCAGTAAATTTCATTCAAAGCACCAATTAAAGATGTATTATCTTTCTTTTGTATCGTAATCAAATATAAGAAAAAAAAACGGGACATTTCCTGAGCTTTAACACCTATATTTCAAATTTCTCAAAGATTCTACCAACAAACCATTGTCTTTATCTTAACCACCTAATCTGCAACATCTATACAATGATATTATTATATAACATAGTTTGCCCGGGGCAATGCTTTCTTAAGAACAGCCGGGGATTCTTTACTTTTCAGATTTTTTTGATAATTTCTTAGTGAAATATCGTATTTTTACGTTTCAATATCAAAACGCACTTATGAGCAATACAATATTAGACACAGCCAGGGAAACCCTTAAACAAGAATCAGAAGCAATACATCGGCTTATTAATTACCTTGACGAAGATTTTGAGGCATCTGTTGACCTCATTCATAAGTCTAAAGGCCGGGTTATTGTAACCGGCATTGGAAAAAGTGCCATCATTGCCAACAAAATTGTTGCAACATTTAATTCTACGGGCACACCGAGCATTTTCATGCATGCTGCAGATGCCATCCATGGTGACCTGGGAATAATCCAACCGGATGATATTGTTATGGTTTTGTCAAAAAGCGGCAATACACCAGAGATTAAAGTATTGATGCCACTGATTAAATCCTTCAACACCACCATCATTGCCATCGTATCTGATTCCGAATCATTTTTGGCAAAAAATGCAGATTATGTATTAAAAGCCACGGTTAGCGCAGAAGCCTGCCCTAACAATCTGGCCCCCACAAGCAGCACAACTGCTCAGCTTGCTCTTGGCGATGCTCTGGCGGTATGTTTGCTGGAACAACGGGGCTTCACCGCCGATGATTTTGCCAAAGTGCATCCTGGTGGCTCCCTTGGGAAAAAGCTTTACCTCCGTGTTAAGGATGTATATACGTTCAATGAGAAACCCATGGTACACATCAATGATAATGTCAGCGATGTTATTACCGAAATCAGTAGCAAGCGACTGGGGGCAACGGCTGTTCTGGATGAAAATCAGCAGCTTGCCGGCATCATCACCGACGGTGACATCCGCCGGATGATTCAATACCAGACTGACAAGCTAAAAAACATTAAAGCATCCGAAATGATGTCTGCCAACCCAAAAACAGTAAAACCAGGCACATTGGCTGTAAAAGCCTTTGCTACAATGGAGGAAAACAACATTACCCAGCTCATTGTTATTGATAAGGAAGCATACGTAGGCATGGTACACATCCATGATTTCATCAAAGAAGGAATAGTCTGATGGTTATATGACAATCAATACACCATATATCGTTTTCTTTTGCTTTTTGTTCAGCCTGAGCACCGGCCTCGCTCAAACCACAAAGATAAGCGGTCATGTTGTTGATGCGGAAAGTAACACACCTTTACCCTTTGTCAATGTCAGCCTGAAAAACACGAATCAGGGAACCATAACAGATACTGAGGGGAATTTTGACTTTACCGCAAAACTTCAATCAGACAGCCTTGAAATCAGATACCTGGGATATAAGACAGAATTTCGAAGGGTTGAACCAGGAAAAACAAACAATTTTGACATAGAGATGCAAAAAACCGGTATCAAGCTGGGTGAAGTTGTTGTTATGCCTGGTAAAAACCCTGAAGATATCTTGCTTGATCTGATCAAAGAAAGGCGTAAAATCAACAAACCCAAAAGCCTGGATTATTATTCATATGATGTCTACAACAAACTTGAGTTTGACCTGAACAACATCAGCGGGGAGTTTGGCTCCAGCCGATTAACGAAATCCTTTGAATTCCTTAAAACCTATATTGACACTGCCGACGTTAGTGGTAAAAAATACCTGCCATTTTTCATCTCAGAAACTTTCTCACACATTTACTACAGGAAAGACCCGCAAAAAGAGCTTGAATTCATTGAAGCCAACAAAATATCCGGCATAAACAATGAAAGCCTCAAACGCTACACCGGCGATATGTATCAGGATGTGGATATTTATGACCATGTTGTAAATGTATTGGGACGGGGTTTTATATCCCCGCTGGGCCGCATGGGGAAAGCTTACTACAACTATCAGTTAACCGATACAGCATGGCAGGATAAGCGCTGGTGTTACCGCCTGAGTTTCAAGCCCAGACGAAAACATGAACCAACCATGGAGGGCTTTGTATGGATCAACGACACCACATACGCAGTAAAATCCTTTGAAATCAGCCTGAGTGAAACCGCCAATATCAATTTTGTTGATTCCCTTGTGGCCGAAAAGCATTATAGTCAGATCAACGATAGCATCTGGCTGATACAGAAAGACAGAATTTTTGTGGATTTTAATCTTGTCGACACCCGGGAAGGCTTTTTTGGCAGAAAAACCACGCATTACTCGAATCATAAAATCAATAATCAGGTCGACACCACTATCTTTCAGAAATCCTATCCCAGCGACCTTATTTATATAGATTCTGTCAGCGCGATGGATTCTGCCTTCTGGGATAACCAACGGCCTGAAAAATTAAGCACCCAGGAAAAGAAAATATATCAAATGGTTGACACCATCCAGAATGTAAAAGCCTTCAAACGATGGGAAAAGGCATTAACAACTCTGGTTACAGGCTATTACGTTACCGGGCCAGTGGAATTGGGCCCCATTTATTCCTTTGTTTCTGCCAACCCGATTGAAGGCACACGTGTGCGCTTTGGCATGCGAACAAGCAACAACTTTTCTCAAAAGCTTATGCTAGAAGCTTACGGTGCATATGGATTTGGCGATCAGGACTGGAAGTACGGGGGCGGATTTACGTATATGTTTGATGTCTTACCGCGAAAAGCATTACATTTTCATACCGCACACGATTACCTTCAAATGGGTGACAAACTCAATGCCCTGAGAACAGACAACGTTCTGGGAACACTCCTGCGCAGGCCCGGAACCTTGCATTTATACCAGGCTAAAACCTGGGACATACAGTATGAACATGAATTTGTGGAGGGGATCAGTGGTTTTGGCGGATTAAATACAAAACAGATTTTTTCACCACCGGATGAAACGTTTTATCTTAAAGCCAAATCCATACCATCCCCCACGCGGTATTCCGCAAACAACAGTCTGGAAGCAACCGAATTCACGCTGGGATTGCATCTGGCACCAGGAGAAAAATTTATGCGGGGAAAATTTGAGCGCATATCCCTGGGCACAAAAAAACCTGTCATTAACCTGAACATCGCATGGGCTCCCGAATCATTGTTTACCAACCGGGAAGAATACCTTCGACTGTCCCTGAATTACAAACATAAAATCCGGCTTTACCCGCTTGGCGTGCTGCATTATGCGGTAAAAGGAGGGAAAATCTTTGGCAACACTGCATACCCGTTCCTGTTTGTGCATAAAGGCAATCAGTCATTTGCTTATTATGACTATGCATTTAACCTGATGAATTTTTATGAATTTGTTTCAGATGAATATCTGGCCTTTTTTGCCGAACAAAAGTTCCAGGGTTTCTTCCTCAACCACATTCCCTTGATGCGCAAACTAAAGTGGCGGGAACAAATCGGATTTAAAGCCGTTTATGGACACATTACCCCTGGAAACGAAGCTTATAATCTAATGCCTGCCTACATTCATGATTTCACCACACTGGATGGCACACGTGAATTACCTTATATGGAAATTAATGCCGGTGTTAGCAATATCTTCAAAATTCTTCGCATTGATGCTGTCTGGCGACTGACTCATCTGAAAAATCCGGATATTTATCCCTTTGGAATAATGGCCAAACTGGAAATTGATTTTTAAGCCTCACCCCGACGTGCTGGTTTGACAATAAGTTCACATCCCTTTAGCTTAATACCATTCAGCTCGCTTTGTGCTCTTTTGGCCTCAGGCGGTGACATATCAACATAGGCATACCCTTTAGAGCGATATGTCTCTTTGTCAAACTCCAGCCGGAAGTAATCAACATCTCCATATGCCTGAAACAAGGCCTTTACATCAGCCTCCTGAAGCACAGGGTTTATATTGCAAACAAACAATCGCATGAATTCACCAGCTAAATAATTTTTACTCGATTATACCAATGGCAACCATCGTTTGATAAATAATCCAACAAATTGCCTTATGCAGTGTTTATTATGTACAATCAAGAAAGGAATAAAATTATGAAAAATAAACGAATTATTATCACAGGTGGCTCCGGCGGAATTGGAGTTTCATTAGCAAAAAAACTCATTGAAAACGGTGCTGAAGTATTGCTTGTCGACCTGGACGAAGGCCAGTTAAAAGAAACAGCTGACTCTCTGAATTCAGACAATGTGCATATCTTTGAAGCAGATGTGAGCGATGAAAAAGCGGTAAAAGCATATGTAGATTATGCCGTGGAAAAAATGGGCGGCATTGATATCTTTTACAACAACGCCGGCATTGAAGGCAAGGTTGCCCCGCTGGAAGAGTATCCCATGGATGTTTTCCATAAATTGATTGATGTTAACCTCAAAGGTGTGTATTATGGTTTACGCTATGCTTTTCCAATCATGAAAAAGAATGACAGCGGAGGCAGCATCGTAATAACATCATCTGTAGCGGGTATGGTGGGCACACCCAACGTCCTTCCATACGTTACCAGCAAACATGCTGTAATAGGAATGATGAAATCAGCCGCCATGGAAGGTGCCGAACACAAGGTGCGGGTAAACACAGTAAACCCATCCCCCGTGGATAACCGCATGATGCGCTCTCTCGAAGAAGGGTTTGCACCGGGTCAGGCAGAAGGTGCCAAACAGGGCTTTGAACAGGCCATCCCGATGAAACGCTATGCAAACAATGAAGAAGTGGCCAATGTTATGTATTTCCTTGGCAGCGATGAAAGCAGTTTTGTCACAGGCACAATAAATGCTGTGGATGGCGGCATGACTGCCGGATAAACAACACGTGATCAAATAAAAGAAAAGCCGTTTCAATCATCATGATAGAAACGGCTTTTTTTACTCGCAACTATAAAATTAATCCTTAAGCATGATTGTAATAATCTGTGCTTTCAAATATTTTATCGGCTGATTTGGCAATAAAGCCAGAAAAAAGCTTACCATTGGCATCGGGGTAGCGACGGGTAAACTCATAATAGGTTACCGGAACTTCATACTGGCCTTCTTTAAAGTTTAATGTCTGCAAGCTGGCTCTGATGCTAGATTGCTCAAGCAGCTTTTCCGGACTGCCTTTAATCTCACCACCAGACTCATTCATGATGTAACCCTTGTTTTTCAAAAATTCATTGATTTTCTCAAGGCTTGTGAAGTTCTGCAGGTGATTCACATTAATGGCAAAATGGTTCACCGTGTAGCCAAACAAATACATCCAGGCAGCGTATTCTGATTCTTCACGGAGCCGGTTGTACACATTATACGATGGCAGATTCTCCCAGGTACTACCAGCTGTGAGCAGCTTCTCATCACGCAGCACATCTGCAGGTATTTTACCGACAATGTCTTTTACCATTGACTGCAGGTAATCACTAAACTCATTTGTTTTCAGATGAGAGATGAATACCCTCGGAGCATTTTTATCGGATTTATGCTCATAATGCCGGGCATATAGGTGTTTTTCCTCAAAATGATATTCACCGCGCAGTTGATACCCATGATCAATAAACCACTTGGCCAGTACATCAATATTGACTTTGGGATGATCAAAAGTTCGAAATGCAATGTGATCATGCCGGATATCTTCACCTTCACCGACAAACAGGTTATACACACTTTTTACTTCAGGATTTGTGCTAATGTAATCGTTCCACAGATGGGAAAACAGCTCATTTGTATTTTTCATTGCGTTGATTTGATGATTTTTTACGATAACAAATGACATTAAATTCTGTTCAGAAAACTCCGAAAATCCACCATTGCTGTTAATATTTTCCAAAGGCTTCATTTTTCAGGTCATAAATTGTATCTTCACTTCATAATTTATCACACGTATTATGACATTACAATCAATCAAAAAGAAAAGCATTTTATTTATCCTGATTTTTGGTTTAGTGACATCAGCGCTACACGCACAGAACACTAAAGACAGCATTACATCGCTGGAATACCAGATCAAAAATCTACAAAACCGCAAAGATTCATTGTACTCTGTGCTGGAAGACATGCGTATACAGGGCATTATGGAAGACATCGGCGCAGCTGGCTATCCAACCGGAGCAAAAACAGAAGAAATCACAAGCCATCCCGGTATAGTAATTTCATACAATGAAAATCATGAGCTTGCCAATTGGGTTGCCCATATGATTTTGCCCCAGGTTAAAACAGGGAATCTTTCCCGCACCAATGATTTCAGACCAGATACAAGCATTTCCACCGGAACGGCTGTAGAACAGGATTATTTCATGAAATACCTTCAGGAAGACAGCACATACGACTACGATGGTTATGGTTACGACCGCGGGCATTTGGCTGCATCTGCAGACTACCGCTGGTCAAAACAAGCTATGTCTGCTACGTATTATTATTCCAACATGACCCCTCAACGTCCGGAATTTAATCGTGATGGCTGGGCTAAACTGGAGAATTTTCTGCGTTCGTACGTGATTGAGAACAACACGGCATTGTATGTGTATACCGGCCCGGTTTTGACAGAAGACCTGCCAGAGGTTCAGCGCAGTGTCAACAACATGAGCCTTCCTGAGCTGCATTTCAAAATTGCATGGGACAAAAAAAACAAGCGGAGCATTGCCTTTCTCATGCCAAATATTGAAATTGACAAACCGCTTGAAACCTACGCCGTCAGCATTGACAGTGTTGAACAGCTTACCGGATTAAATTTCCTGCCAGCTCTGTCTGAAGACAAACAGGAAAATCTTGAATCACACAGTGAACCGGAAACATGGTTTACAGGTGAACAAAAAGGCGACCGCGTTCCTCTGACAAAAGCCGATATGCCCAAAGGAGCATTTAATACCATAAACGCCAGAGCATTTATGGGAACAAAGAAAAAAGTCACGGTTTGCGGCACTGTGGTATCCACGCATAAATCAAGCAAGGGCAACACATTCATCAACCTGGATAAAAAATTTCCCAATCAGATTTTCACGGTAACCATCTGGGATGACCACCAGGCCAATTTCCCGTATGAAGCCCATAAAGTACTGATGGACGAAAAAATCTGTGTTTCCGGAAAGGTGGAAAACTTCAGCGATAAACCTGCCATATTTTTGAAAAATGAAAACAACATTCAAATCATTGACTAAGCTGCCATATTGTCTACTTTACTGACATTATGTTTGAAATCCGGCTTGGATTTATTATCTTTGTAAAAACAAAAGCAATGAACCTACAGACAATAAAACAACGATTCGGGATCATCGGAAATTCACCTGGTCTGAACAGGGCAATAGACCTTGCCTACCAGGTAGCTTCTACCGATTTGTCTGTTTTGGTTAGCGGCGAAAGCGGCGTGGGAAAAGAAAACATTCCCCGGATAATCCACCAGTACAGCAGCAGAAAACACGGTGAGTTTATTGCTGTTAACTGCGGTGCCATTCCTGAAGGAACCATTGACAGTGAACTGTTTGGCCATGAAAAAGGCTCATTTACAGGAGCCACAGACAGCCGTAAAGGGTATTTTGAAGTAGCTGATAAAGGAACAATTTTTCTTGATGAAGTTGCAGAGCTACCACTGTCCACCCAGGTACGCCTGCTGCGGGTTCTTGAATCCGGTGAATTTATCCGTGTCGGATCCTCAAAAGTTCAGAAAACCGATGTCCGTGTTGTGGCTGCCACCAATGTTGATTTGAGTGCTGCCATCAACAACAATAAATTCCGTGAAGATTTGTTCTACCGGCTCAATACAGTGCCGATTACAGTACCGCCTTTACGGGAACGAAAAGATGATATTTACCTCTTGTTCCGAAAATTTGCTGTTGACTTTGCCGAAAAGTATCAGATGCCGGCCCTGAAGCTGGACGTCAATGCCCGGGAATTGCTTATCAATTACCGTTGGCCCGGAAACGTTCGTCAGTTGCGAAACATCACCGAACAGTTATCCATCATCGAACAGGATCGTCTGATAACAGCAGACATCCTTAGGCAGTACATTC
>CAYQMB010000015.1:0-39386 GCA_964418565.1 uncultured Bacteroidales bacterium
GGTTTCTCCTTGCTGAGCTCACCCTGGGTGTTGGTCAGAGTTTTATTTCGGGTTCCGATTCGGCCATGCTGTATGATACCTTGCTAAGTCAGAAGCGTGAGCAGCAATATCTGAAATACGAAGGCAGGGTACTGTCCATGGGTAATTTCGCAGAGACCCTGGCTGCACTTGCCGGTGGTTTGCTTGCAGAGGTAAGTCTTCGTTTGCCGTTTCAGGCACAGATTGCAGTGGCAGCCATCGCGATACCGGCAGCCATAACGCTAAGGGAGCCGCCCCGTCATCGGGATATGCAAAAGGGCAGCATGAAAAAGATACTGGGCATTGTGCGACATTCTCTTTTTGAGAACAAGGTATTGCGCTACAACATATTATTTTCTTCCATAGCAGGATGTGCTACCCTAACAATGGCCTGGTTTATCCAGCCATATATGGATAAGATTCTTTCGTTTTCCAAAGCAGAAATTGGAATTGCCTGGGCAGTATTGAATCTGATTGTTGGTCTGACAAGCCTGATTGCCTACCGCATTGAGCGCACGCTTGGTGACGTTAAAACGATACTGGGCATAATGTTGTTTATCGGAATTGGCTATGCATCCATGTGGGTTTTTTCCAGTTTATGGGTTATTCCTTTCATTGTGTTGTTTTATTTCACCCGCGGCGTTGCTACACCCGTACTAAAAGATTACATCAACCGGCTGACCGCATCTGACAAACGAGCCACGGTATTGTCGGTAAGGAATTTTATCATCCGTATTTTCTTCGCGATTACCGGCCCGTTTTTAGGATGGTATTCTGATCTGTACAGTTTACAGGCTGCCTTGTTGTTATCTGCAGTGGTATTCTTTGTTCTCGGAACGGCCAGTGCCCTGGTATACCTAAAGTGTCACCGGGATAAAAAACCGGCAACCAGCGCCTAATCTTCGGTAATTTCCATCAGTTGTTTTCGGTACACTGAAAAAAGGCTGGATTTACTAATGATGCCTTCGTATTTATCGCCGTCAACCACAGGCAGATTCCAGGCATCGGTTTTTTTAAATTTCCGCATCACCTGTTGCATAGAATCGTGCATTTGGATAACGGCAGGAGGAATACGCATCAGGTTTCGCACCCATGTATTATCGTAATGGGATTTATCGAACATGATTTCGCGTATATCCTGAATGTGGATAATGCCTTCGAGTTTATTGTTCTGCCCCACCACAGGAAAGATATCGCGCTTTGATTTCGCAATGTATTTCACCAGTTCGCCCAGTGAAGCATCCACCGGTACGGTGACAAATTCCCGTTCAATGACATTTTCAAGTTTCATGAATGTTAAAACGGCCTTATCCTTATTGTGTGTAATTAGCTGACCCTTACGGGCAAGTTGCATTGTAAAAACAGAGTTTGGCTCAAGCGCTTTTACGATAACAAATGTAATTGTCACGCAAATCATCAGGGGAATGATGAGGTGATACCCTTTGGTAATTTCGGCAATAAGAAACAAGCCTGTGAGTGGAGCATGCAGCACTCCGCTCAATGCCCCTGCCATGCCAACCAGAGCAAAATGAGCGGGAGGAATAAGCCGGGTACCGGCAATCATATTAACCACAAAGGCAAATGTATAACCGGTAAAGGCTCCTGTAAAGGCGGATGGGGCAAAAATCCCTCCGATCCCACCAGCTGAGATGGTAATGCTTGTCGCAATGCCTTTGAGCAGGATAAGCATCACCATAATCAGGATAAATACCCCGACGTAATCTTTGGCTGCAGCCTGATAAAATGTATTGCCAAGCAGGCCGTTGAGATCATGATTTAACAATTGCGATATGTTAAAATAGCCTTCGCCCCAGAGTTGCGGGAACACGAAAAGCAAACCTCCCAAAAGGGTGCTGCCGATGAGCCATTTGTACCACGTGGATTTCAGTTTATCAAAGCGATGTTCAATCCAGAGGTAAACTTTTGTAAAGTAGAGTGAAACCAATGCAGTAACCAGTGCAAGGACGATGTAATAAGGGATGTACTCAGGAATAAAGGCATCCGAAATGCTGTACTGAAAGAGCACGCCTTCGCCATAAAAGATGTAAGTAATGATGGTACCGCTCATGGAGGCGATAAGCAGAGGGATCAGCGAATAGCGTGTGAGATCGATCATAAGCACTTCGATGGCAAACACAATTCCGGCAATTGGTGTATTAAAGATTGCTGAAATTCCTGCAGCCGATCCGCAGGCAAGCAGCAGAGTCACCTGTTTATAATCCATGCGCAGGAGACGACCAAGGTTAGAACCAAATGAACCACCGGAGCTAATCACAGGAGACTCAAGGCCAACGGAACCACCAAGACCGGCAGTAAAAACGCCTCCCAGCACACTGCTGACAATTTTATGGGCTTTCATAATGCTGTTCCGTTTGCTGATAGCTCCCAGGACAGATGACACATTATGTTTCACTTTATCTTTGATTACCCATTTTTTCAGGAGCATGGCAGCAAGCACGCCAGCAGCCGGCAGCACAAGATAAATAAGGTGAGTATGGGATGTTTCACGGCTTTCTGTAAACCAGGCTTTAAGTTCAAATACTGCTGATTTTAGCCCAAGCGCAATAAAACCCACAACAATTCCAATCAGCATAGAACAGGCAAGGAAAAACAAGCGGTTGTTTTTATGCTGAATTCTCCATGTCAGAAACCGTTGCCATATATTTCGGTGTGCGGGCATTAATCGTCAGAAAATTTCTTGAGCAAGCGGCGGTAATTTGAAAAGACCTTAGCCCTGGACACAAAGCCAACGTATTTTTTACCATCAACCACAGGCAGGTTAAAATTGCCGGTAAGCTGAAATTTTTCGGCCACTTTTTCCATATTCTCGTTTAAGCTAACAAGGTATGGTTCCGGAGATATCATAATATCCTTCACACTCACGCTGTCATACATCTCCGGTTTAAAAATGATATTCCGTATATCATCAAGAACCACAATACCTTTAAGTTCATTGTTATCGGTTAGTACCGGAAAGATATTACGGTTGGAACGTGCAATTTGTTTCACCACATCCCCCAGGGTATCCTCTTCGTAAACTTTTCTGAAATTGGTTTCCACCAGGTTTTCAATTTTGAGCATTGACATTACAGCTTTATCCTTGTGATGAGTCATAAGTTCGCCACGTTTTGCAAGCTGAATGGTATAAACTGAATTGCTGGTGAACAGTTTCACTGTAGCGTAGGAAATGGCAGCTACGATCATCAGAGGCAGGAAAAGTTCATAACCGCCGGTAATTTCAGCGATGAGGAAAATGGCTGTAAGCGGAGCATGAATAATTCCGGCAATGGCACCTGCCATCCCAACCAGGGCAAAGTTGGTAGGAGAAATATCCCAACCCAGCCATTTCACGACAAAACTAAACATGAGGCCCAGATTGGATCCAAGGAACAAGCTTGGGGCAAAAATTCCCCCGACACCACCTGTATTGAAAGTAACAGCCGTAGCTACCACCTTGAAAAGCAGCACGAAAACAAACACCAGAATCAGCACGCCAATCTGTCCCTGCAGGCCAAAATAAAAGGTGTTTTCAAACAGGTGTTCTGTGTTACCGCTTAAGGCTGCATTGATGGCTTCATATCCCTCTCCGTAAAGGCTGGGAAAAAGGAAAATCAAAAAGCCCAGGATAAAACCACCGGTAACTAGTTTGAGAACCCACGAGCGGATGCCAGCAAAAACCCGGCCGATATACATGTACATTTTCGTGAAATAAACAGACAAAAATCCGGTAAAAATTCCAAGAATAATGTAGAAGGGGATATTGGAGATTTCAAAAGCGTCCACAACAGACATCGGGTAAAGGACATTTTGTCCCATAAAAAGGTAGGAAGTCAGCACAGCAGAAGCTGAAGCCAGCAATAGCGGAACAAGAGAAGCCATGGTCAGGTCGAGCATAATTACCTCCAGGGCAAACACGATGGCTGCAATGGGTGCTTTAAAAATGGCTGCCATAGCTGCAGTTGATGCACAGCCAAGCAAGAGAATAATCTGTTTATAGTTGAGGTGAAATAAGCGCCCGAGGTTACTTCCATATGCTGCCCCGGTAGCAACGGTAGGTCCTTCAAGACCCACTGAGCCGCCAAAGCCAACAGTCAAAGCCGAGGTAACAATGGAGGAATACAAATTATGACCGCGGATTTTTCCTTTGGTTTTACTGATGGAAAACAAGACCGTTGGAATACCATGCCCTACGTTGCGACGGATAAGGTAACGGGCAAATATAACCGCCAGTAAAATACCAATAACCGGGTAAAAAATAAACAGAAGGTTTTCAGAATCGGTAGTAAACCAATCTTTTAGCAGACCCTGGATTAAATGCACAGAATTTTTTATAATAACAGCTACCAAACCCGCAAGTATACCAACAATAATTGCCAGAAATATCATAAACGCCCGATCACTTACGTGTCGAATTCTCCAGATAAGCAAGCGTTTAAATAATTTTTGGAAATTCATGGCTGCAAATTTAATATTATTCGTGATAAATTTATGCTTATATTTGTGTGCTATGCTTTATTTAAATAGGATTTAAGTAAGGGTAGTATTTTAGTTGGGGATAGCTAAAATTAATTGACACATTATAATGACAGCAGGTTTATGGAACCCGTGATTGTTGACTGTATAGAAATTTCAAAGGAAAACAGCCTCTTGCACAGACAAGATGCTAACATGCCTATTGTACCGTTAGCACTATCAAGGGGGTATTCCATGTAAGCATGTTATTTAAAACCAGGATGAACGTGTATAAGTTATTGATATATGAATATTTTTTTTATTTTTACATTTGAAAACCAGGCAAGCCTATGAAACTATTCAGACTTATTGTTGTTGCAATTATCATATCTATATCCGGCCTTTCGTATGGGCAAAATGACGATTTAAAAGCGTTTTCGGAAGAACAATTAGCACGCCTTGACAAAAGCGATGCAGAACGGGTAAACGCTCCCAACACAGATGTAAAAATTGCTCCACCGGAGAGCTTTGTAAAAGAATCCACCATTAACGGATTTATCCACAAGGGCTCATCCACAAGCATTCAGGTTATCACAATCCGAAATGCAGGCTACCAATCCGTTACAAAATCATTAACCAATGAATACTTTGAAAAGCAAGGATTTACGCTGGAAAAAACCGAAGAGATGATTTTACAAAACGGGGAACCGGCAAAATTATACATAACCAGCTTTTCTACAAATGCCGAAAAATACCAGCGGATATTCTTTTTCACAGGCAAAGAAAACACAATATGGATAAATGTCAATTATCCGAAAATTGTTGAAGGCTTACTCTATAAACCAGTTATTTCAAGTTTAAAAACCGTTAGTCAGGGCTAAGCTACCATGAAACGATTTATTATTTTTCCCATTATCCTAATGCTGTTTTCACTGACAAAAGTATTTGCTCAGGATGAAAACATGCTACAGCACTTTATTCATTATTCAGCTTACGATCAAAACATGTGGGGACCGGATTCCTCATATGATATTGACGTAGAACACACATTTTTTGATGTCAATATTGATGAGGAATGGGGCTTTACTGAAATCACTGAGGTATTCGGGCAGGAGTTTGGTGTCGGTTTTGTTACCGGGATTGATGCTTTGCTTTCATCAACATATGAAGCGCACGGATTTAACACAGGTTCATTCGATCTGGATTACCCGGTAGAAATCACCCTGGATTTCCCCAACGATGACAGTTTTGTTTACGGTGGACCTGCAACCATAAGCACGTGGTATGATGTACAGCCCGGCTGGGATCTGACAACGCATTTTCCGCCCGTTGGTGTCACCACGCTTGATCTGGAATACATGATTGATCCCTATATGGATTTTGTTGTCTGTGTCTTTGGATGCGACACCACTCACATTATTCCACCGGATATGCAGGTACCATACAGTCTGGATACATTGTTTCACATCAATGCATTATCTGATCCCAACTACTCGGTTTACCCCTGCTGGGAAGGCGGAGAGTTTCAGTTTTGCCACGATTACAACGATTCCATTGTCATCGAGGATTGGTTTGACATTGGCATGACAGCCTGGGTAACACTCCCTTATGTTGAAACAGAAGATCATATCGATCCGGAAAGTCAGTGCCTTATTGCCTCCGGAGACAGCCTGTATATGAATGTTCATGTTGATATCATCGAATTTTTGCACAGCATGGCAGGATTAATACCACCTCCCGACGGAGACAACATCCAGGCTGCCCTTGAGTTCCTAAATGACACCATACAGTATCCGTTTGAAACCCCGCTTGGAGACGTTACTGCCAATATTGCCTATGAATTACTCGGGGCTGATTTTGATGTGTACAATTACATGCATCAGGACATTTCTTTTTGTCCCACCATCTGGGCAAACCTGTCGTTTCCAATTAGTCTGCCATACGAAATTACTGATCCGGATAACGGAGACGCACTATACGAAGACGGAGACAATGACACAATTGCCGTTCCTGTAGGCCATGATCTGACAATCACCTACCCCTGCCATGGGGAATCGCCATATGAAGATTCCATGTATGTGGGCGTTGAATACGATATTTCACCAACCATAACCAACCACACCTGGGATTCTCTGGCTTTTGTCATTTCCATAGATGCGCTAACGGTATCCATTTCGATAGAGACACCCTTTAAAAAAGCCATTGAGGCAGATACGTTACCGGGATTCACCCTTCCACCTGTTACAGGCAATACCAATGAGCCCATTTATGCTGAAGCACCGGCCATTTATTCGCCCGGCGTTGAACTCGAAGATGATAAAAACGGCGCCAAAGACATCGGCCCCTGGGAAATCGGGCCACTGTTGGAGTGGGAAATCCCGATTGGCAGTGCAGACCTGACATGGTTCCACGAAACCTGGGATATGGAGAACTTTATTCAGGATACTGTTTTTCCGGGCACATACATAGTTCCGTTTGATAAATCGGAGCTCAATCTGAACATGTACATCACCCAGGGATCCTATTGCTATGGCGACACCTTGGGCTACATTTATGCTCAGGCAACAGACAGCCTGGCGCCCCTGACATATCACTGGAGCACAGGAGAAACACACACCGGCATTATGCACAGTCTGGATTCACTGAATGCCGCTCCCGGTTATTACAGCGTTACGGCAACTGACGATTATGGATGTACAACGGAAGATGATTATACAGTGGAAATAAACCCACCGCTTATTTACGACCTGTCCGGCACGGATATCTTGTGTCATGGCGAACACACAGGTATTATTACAGCCTCTGTAGCCGGTGGTACGCCTCCTTATTTTTATGACTGGTCTGACGGAGCTCAACCCAACGGCCTGGGACAAGACAGTGCCTACAACCTGCCGGCGGGAATGCATTACGTAACCATAACCGACTGGATGGGTTGCAGTGCCATTGATTCAATGTATTTATCAGAACCACCCACGGCTATTGCTATGGATTACTCCAGTACACCGGTAAGCTGCTACAGCGATTCAAACGGAAGCATTTCGGTATCACCATACGACGGAACACCACCATACAGCATCGACTGGGATAATCCTGAGCTTGTGGGATACAATCCTCAAAATGTCCCCGGTGGACTGTATACGGTTTCCATTACTGATGATAACGGCTGCGTGCTTGAACAGGATATTGAGGTTATCCGGCCAGACAGCCTTGTTGTCACTGCTGTTGATTCAGACATTACCTGCAACGGTGATGAGAATGGGTATGTGGCATTGCATCCGGAGGGTGGCACAGCACCATATTCTTATCGCTGGTTCCATGATTTAAGTATAGACACGGACTCACTGGGCAATCTACCTCCGGGATTTTATATGGTATCCGTTACCGATTCTCACGGATGCGAAGATACCGTATCTGCCTATGTCACCCAGCCAGACAGTTTGCTGATTGATATCAGCACCCAAAACCCAACATGCCATGGTGCAAGTGACGGCTGGATTGCATTTACACCTCTTGGTGGCACAGCTCCCTACACCATCGACTGGGCAGGTCATCCCGAATTGCACAACGTGGATTCCGTTAATCATCTTGATGATGGCACGTATGAGATAAGCATTACAGACGATCACAATTGCCTTTATGTGGAAAGCATTGAGCTTACTGAACCACAAAATCTCTCGGTAAGCTTTATTGATACAACAGTCATATCTTGTAACGGCATGGCTGATGGCGCTGTGATTGCATCAGCAGAAGGAGGAACACCATCCTATACATACCACTGGAATAATGTACCGGAACATAATGACAGCATAGCAACAAACCTGGTTGCAGGAACAGAATACTACGTTTCAGTTACAGATGAACACGGCTGTAACTCTGCCCCTGCATACATCACTTTAAATGAACCCGATGTTCTTGAGTTGGATAATCTCAGTACAGAACCCGTGGAATGTGGTGTGGCTGCAGGATCAGGGCATACAGAAGCAGATGGTGGTACTCCGCCTTATGCATTTAACTGGGGCAATGGTGAAACCGGCAGCAATCCGGATTCTTTGCCACTGGGTATTGTTGGCATCACCGTAACCGACGACCATGGCTGCACAGATACAAGCAGCATTGAGGTTGGCCGGACAGGCAGTGTCACAGGAATGGCAAATCTGATTGAGGAAATTCGTTGTTATGGCGATTCCAGTGCTGTTGCACAGGCAAAATTGCCAAACAGCTTCCCGCCAATCACCTACCACTGGTACAACGAAGAAGATGTTGTTGTACGTGAAGGTGATACGGTATATCAGCTTCCTGCAGGAAATTATTATGTTCATGCCTCTGACCGTTTCAATTGTTCAGATACCATGTTTGTTTCTGTAAGCCAGCCCGACAGCATTAATCCGGGTTTTGAGCTTGTTTCTCCCTCCTGCTCCGGCGAACAGGATGGCGAGATATTAACAAACACCACCGGTGGCACATCCCCATACAATTACGCCTGGTCAACCGGCTCCTACGAACCGGAATTAACAGGCATACAGGAAGGCTATTATACCTTAACAATCACAGATTTCTTCAATTGTGAAGCAAGTTTTGATATCGCACTTGAGGAAGCTGAATATTGCGTTACTGTGCATAACACGATAACACCAAATGGTGATGGCAAAAACGATGTCTGGTATATAGAAAACATTGAGGAATTCCCGTACTCTGAAGTATGGATATACAACCGTAACGGACAGGAGATTTATTATAAGAAAGCGTATCAAAATACGTGGAACGGAAAATTCAATGGCAATGCGTTGCCTGAAGGTACATATTTTTATTTGATTGATCTTGGCAACGGAAAAGAGGTCATCAAAGGATACATAACAATAATCCGCTAGGACAATGAAGAAACTGTTGATTGTAATCATAATGGTAATTGCAGGATTGGGAATAAGCCAGGCACAGCAGATTCCTCAGTTCAGGCATTCTGTTTTTTCCCGGTTTTACACCAATCCGGCTTATGCCTTTGATCCATACAAACCGGACATACTGCTTAATCACCGCAGCCAATGGGTTGGTTTTGAAGGCTCCCCCACTACGTCCAGCTTATCAGGTACGTATCCGTTCAGAGAAGATATGGCAGCCGGGCTGACAATATCAAACGATGCTATCGGTGCCATGAATAATCTGTTGTTTAATATTTCCTACGCCTACCAGTTAAAATTAAATCATGAATGGCATTTAAATTTCGGGATAGCCTGGACAATTATGCAGGCTCGTCTGGATGGCTCAGGTTTAGATTTATTCCACGATGATGATGAGCTTGTAACAGAGAATATGACCGGAAAAAGCTGGAAACCGGATGCCAATGCCGGTATTATGGTGCAAAACGGAACGTTTTATGCCGGTATTTCCGCCATGCAGCTTTTCGAGTCGAAATACAGGCTATATGGCGAAAATCAAGGCAGTATAAAAGCTAACCGCCACTATTTTGTAACTGGTGGAGGTCATTTTGAAGCCGGCAGAAATGCAATGGTACATGCCTCAGTGCTTGGTGAGTATGTAAGTGGTAGTCCGCTACGCATTGATGCTACCGGCATGCTTGAGTACAACAATGCCATGCTGGCGGGTATGTCTTACAGCCTCGGAGATGCCATAAGCGTAAATGCCGGATACAAATACACCAATTTTTACATCATGTATTCCTATGATATTGTTATCAATCGAATGATGAGTGCATGCAGTGGCGCTCATGAAATCACCCTGGGCTATTTTCTCGATACAGACAATCAGGGAGGCAGCAATTACAAACCGATGTTTTAACTCTCTGATAATTCCGGCCTTAATACCCTCAACTAAATATCCGTAAAAAAGCGTAACGGTTTATAGTTCCTTTTTAGAAATTTAATGACGTACCTTAGCAACTACATCCCTATTTAATCCGTCTGAAATATAAGGTGGAATATTTGTTTTTTTAAGGATTTAACGCTAATTTGCAGCAAAAGAAGAGGGAGGACATGGTTAGGTTGGTAAAAAATCACATAGTGAAATATGTGGCGCTGGTTTTGTTTTGTTTTCTGTATACAGCAACGCAACATCAAACGTTCGGGGCAAGTCTTTTTTACTCACAATTTGATGACAAAGGCGGTCCGGTTGTGGCTGCAACTGCAAGTTCGGACAGTTTATGCAACGGACAGCAGAGCACCTTATCAGCAAGTGCCTCGCTTGGCACACCACCTTACACTTACGCCTGGGATAACGGACTTGGAGCCGGAGACACTCACACAATCACACCCGCCACAACAACAACCTATCACGTAACCGTTACCGATGACCTCGGATTTGTTTCAACGGATTCTGTTACCGTGTGGGTATTTAGCAATCCCAATGCCAACATCAGCGCCACACCAAATCCGATTTGTGAGGGTGATCCCAGCCTTCTGTCGTCTTCTCCGTCTTCAGGAACAGCTCCCTACTCGTTTAACTGGGATCATGGGCTTGGTTCAGGCTCCGATCATACAGTATTTCCACCATCCGACGAAACCTACCACCTGACCGTGACAGATTCTTACGGCTGTACAAATGAGGATAACATCACCATTACGGTTAATGATAAACCTACAGCTACAGCAAGCACCTCAGAAGACTCACTCTGTACAGGCAGTTCCGCAATTCTCAGCGGAAGTGCTACCGGCGGTGCTTCGCCATACATCTACACCTGGGATAACGGCCTGGGAGATGGGCAAAACCAATCTGTCACTCCGGGAACAAGCACAACCTATACTTTAACGGTATCTGACAGCAACGGATGTCAAGATACAAACCAGGTAAGTATTCATGTTTTTGATAATCCTGCTGTTACAGTAAGTGCAAGCCCGTCAACCATTTGTTCGGGAGAAAGCACTAATCTTAATGCCAGTGTAAGTGGTGGCACAGCACCATACACATACACATGGGATAATGGTCTGGGAAACAGTGCCAGTCATTTCATTACACCTGCCGATACCACTACCTACAACCTGACGGTTACAGATGCAAACGGATGCACCAGCTCAGGCAGCACCACAGTTAACGTGCTTGAGCTTCCCATCCCAACCGCTACAGCCACCCCCATGTCACTATGTGAAAATCAGTATACTGATCTCAGTGTCACCACCACCAATGGTGAAGCCCCCTATAGTTATCAGTGGGATCATGGTCTGGGTGTGGGCGCAAATCATACAGTATTCCCCACAAGCACTGAAACGTATACAGTTACCGTTAGCGATGACAACGGATGCACTGCATCGGATGATGTTACTGTCACCCTTAACGATTTACCAACGGTTACTGCCACGGCAACTCCCGATCCTGTCTGCGAGCTTGAGCCGGTAACACTGGATGCCACAGGCAGCGGAACTACAGGACCATACAGTTATTTCTGGGACAACGGTCTGGGTGCAGGGCAAACGCAAACGTCAAACCCATCAGCACCCACAACCTATACCGTAACCGTGTACGACGGCAACGGATGTTCTTCCAGCACATCGGTGAGCGTATCAACCCTTGATTTGCCAACGGCTTCACCCACAGCAAGCCCTGACAGCATTTGTCCGGGAGGCTCTTCTACCCTCAGCGTTACTGGCAGCGACGGGCTTTCACCGTATTCCTACAACTGGAACAATGGTCTGGGTGCCGGAAACAACCATACCGTTTCGCCCGTGAGCAGCACAACATACACGGTAACCATCACCGATGATAATGGCTGTTCATCACAGGCTGATGTTGATGTTATCACGCGTGAATTACCAACAATCAGCATCACAGCAAATCCAAATCCCATTTGCGATGGCGGGTCTTCTGATATCACTACCACTACCAGCGGCGGAACATCCCCCTTTATTTTCCAGTGGGACAACGGAATTGGAAATGTCCAAAACCCCACGGTAGCACCATCATCCACAACCACCTATCATTTAACGGTAACCGATGGAAATGGTTGCACCACAACAGACAGCATCACCATTGTGGTAAGCACATCCCCCTCTGTTACAGCATCAGCCTCACCCAATCCTGTTTGCGAAGGCGAAACCGTTAACTTGTCAGCGACAGGCTCAGCAGGTACTGCCCCGTATACATATGTATGGGACCATGGTCTCGGGAACGGCGCAAATCAAAGCATTACTCCCACAGCAACCGATATTTATACCGTTACCGTTTACGATGCCACAGGATGTTCTGCTTCCGATCAGGTTTTGGTTGGAGTTTACGACGCCCCTGAAATAAATCTTACGGCAGATCCCAATCCCATTTGTGCCGATGAAATTGTAAACCTTTCGGCCAGTGCCAGCGGCGGAACAACGCCATACAGCTTTGTCTGGGACAACGGACTGGGTGCAGGAGCTGATCAGATTGACATGCCATCGGTTACGACAAGTTATTCAGCCACTGTTACAGATGCAAACGGCTGTCAGGATTCGGCCAGTATCACGCTTGTTGTCAATGAAAACCCTCAGGTCGATGCAAATGCAAGTCCAAATCCAATTTGTGACGGAGAAAACTCAACACTCTCAGCCAGTGGGACACTGGGACAACCACCATATAGCTTCCAGTGGGATCACGGGTTAGGCGTGGGCAGCACACATACGGTTTCTCCCTCAAACAGCACCAGCTATGATGTCATCATCAGCGATGACAATGGTTGTGTAGACACGGCAACCGTTGACCTGATTGTCTACGACACACCAAACATTACCGCCTCGGCATCTGACAATCCAATTTGCCCGGGCGATTCAACCGTTCTTTCAGCCATTGGAGGTGGTACGGTTCCGGCATATGTGTATGTCTGGGATAACGGTTTGGGTATGGGACAAAACCATACCGTTTCACCGGCAAGTACAACCACCTACACAGCTACCGTTCAGGACGGTCATGGCTGTACAGCCTCCGATGCTGTTACCGTGGATGTTACCAACCTGCCTCCGGCGAATCCCACAGCAACACCCAACCCTGTATGCAGCGGAGAAAGTGTCACCCTTGATGTAAGTGGCAGCGGCGGCACCGCACCATACACCTATTTGTGGGATAACGGCCTTGGTGGCGGATCAACTCATGTAGTAAATCCGACAGTCACTACAACATACAGCGTTACCATTACAGATGCAACGGGCTGCACAACTTCCGGATCCGCAACCGTGGATGTTAATGAATTGCCAACGCTCAACCCAACTGCCACACCTCCGGTAATTTGCAACAGTGGCAGCACAACCCTACATCCCAATGCTTCAGGAGGCAGCAGTCCGTATTCTTATCTGTGGAGTGACGGATTAGGAGCCGTTGAAGAACCGGTTGCATCGCCCACCGACACAACAACTTATTCAGTAACTGTCACAGACAGCAACGGCTGCAGTGCGACCGACAGCATAACCGTATTGGTTACTCCATTGCCTACTGTTACTGCCACAGCCGTACCTGACACCGTATGTGAAGGATCGCCCGTTAACCTGAGTGCAAACGCCAGTGGCACCAGCGGTCCGTATTCTTACACATGGGATCAGGGGCTCGGTACAGGCCAAAACCAAACCGATTTCCCCGTCAATGATATTACTTACACCGTAGAAGTTGTAGATGCAAATGGCTGCATTAATACTACATCGGTTGATGTATTTACATGGGATCTTCCGGTCGCTACGCCTGCAGCCACACCAAATCCGATTTGCCAGGGAGAATCATCCACATTGAGTGTTACAGGCAGCGATGGAAATCCACCATACTCATACAACTGGAGCGATGGCCTTGGCGCTGGTGACACACACGTGGTTTCCCCGGCTTCCTCCGAAAGCTATACGGTAACCATCACAGATGACAATTTATGCAGTTCTGTAGCAAGTATTGATCTCACCGTTAACCCAACACCGAGCCTGAGCATTTCCGCAACACCGGATCCTTTGTGCTCAGGAGATTCTGCAACCTTAACAGCCACACCGGGCGGAGGAGTGCCTCCGTTTACCACAGTATTTGACAATGGACTCGGCACCGGCACCATGCACACGGTAAGTCCGGCTGCAACAACAACCTATACGGCAACTGTCACAGATGACAATGGATGCTCCACAACTGCAAGTTATACACTCAATGTTATTCCTTCTCCTTCGGTCACAGCAACCGCAGCACCGGATGAAATCTGTGAAGGTGAAAGCAGTTTGCTTGATGCCAGCGGATCAGGTGGAACCCCGGGATATACGTATACCTGGGACAATGGAATAGGCCCCGGACAAAGCCATACCATAAGTCCTGATACGACAACGAATTATGAAGTTATTGTCAGCGATGTTAATGGTTGTACGGGCAGTGATGATGTTACCGTAACGGTACATCCGGCACCAACCGTAAGTCTTGATGCTTTCCCGGTTGTAATTTGTCAGGGTGGCAGCGCAACTTTACAGGCAAATGCAAGCGGAGGTGCCCCGGCTTACACTTATAGCTGGACGCCTGCAATGGGCGGAGGCGACAGCCATACAGTCACACCTTCTTCTTCCACGGTATATGAGGTAAGCGTTAGTGATGCCAATACCTGCACGGCCATGGCTCAAACCATCGTAACGGTTAATGATACACCATCGGTCACGCTGACTGCATTTCCGGATTCCATCTGCTTTGGGGAAAGCAGCACACTGTCCACGGTTGTCAGTGGCGGTACGCCAAACTACACATACTACTGGAGCGACGGATTATCAGCCATGTCGTCTCATACTGTAAGCCCGGCATCAACCAACACGTATTATGTCACAGTTTCTGATGTCAACCATTGCGAAGGAACATCATCTGCAACCGTAACGGTTAATCCGGAGATCATCATTACCACCAATGTCCTGAATGAACCGGATTGCTACGGAGATACCAACGGATCATTTGAAATCATCGTTTCCGGTGGAACTACCTTGTATGACATAAACTGGTCAAACGGGACAGACAGCGGTTCTTTTAACGGCTCCACTGGCGGGCCTCACACAGTAAACAATGTACCATCGGGCAGCTACACCATTGATGTTACTGACAATGAAGGCTGTACTGAAACCCACAGTTTCACCCTAAATCAGCCTGACAGCCTTATTCTGAATATTGATAATGTATCTGATGTCAGTTGCTTCGGTAATACTGACGGCGCTGTAGACTATACCATTTCGGGTGGTACTGAATTATTTACCCTCGATTGGGATAATGGCAGCAGCAGTGGAACGGAAAACAACCTGACAGCAGGATCACACAGCCTGACCAATCTTGAAGCAGGCACTTATTCACTGGACATTACAGATGCCAATGGATGTACAGCTTCTGAGGTAATAACTATTGTTGAACCACCGGTTCTGGGTTTTTCAGTGAGTTCAGTGGATGATGTCAGTTGTTTCAATGGAAACGACGGAGTGATAAGCGTAAATGTGAGTGGCGGAACTCCAACGTATAGTGTTCAATGGGACAACGGTTCAATTACAGACAGCCTTACGGGGATTTCTGACGGCACGCATGACATTACAGGTTTAAGTGCAGGAACGTATCAACTAACACTTACGGATGCTTCAGGCTGCACGGCAACAACCAGCACAACGCTTAACGAACCCTCAACTGCTTTGGATATTTTCATTGTAAGCATTACCGATGCATCCTGTGTTGGTGTTGATGACGGATCTGCAGAAGTTGATGCAAGCGGTGGCGTTTCGCCATACACGTATACCTGGGATCACCCCAACGGATCAGGCACCACTATCACAAATGTCACTGCGGGGGATTATAATGTTACCGTTATTGATGCCTGGGGATGTGAAGACAGTATTACGGTTACCATCGGGCAACCAGCCGACGGCCTTTCAGCCAGCCCCGACATTACACCGGTTACCTGTGCCAGCAACAGCGATGGCCAGATAATTCTCAATCCGGCAGGTGGCACAACACCTTATGTTTACAACTGGAATCCTGCGGTTTCAACCAACGACACAGCACAAAACCTGAGCACAGGCACCTATAACGTCACCATTTACGATGCCGGAAGCTGTGAACTTGAGCTTAGCCTCTTTGTTCCCGTTGATCCAAACACACTAACAGCCAGTATCACAGACACAACGCATGTATCATGCAATGGTGGTTCTGACGGAGAAATCGTTGTCACGGCCAGTAACGGCGGTATCCCCTATTCCTATAGCTGGGATGGTTATCCCACAGAGACTACGAATACCCTCAGCGGGCTTTCTGCCGGATCATACGAAATGACCGTTACCGACAGTTACAACTGTGAAGTTGTTTTGAATCAGACACTGAACGAACCGGCACTGCTGTCAATAACCATCGACAGCATAAGCGATGTTTTATGTGCAGGAGATGCTACCGGAGCAATTTACACAACGCCACAGGGAGGAACACCACCGTACACCTATACCTGGGAAGAAGCCGGTACAGTATTGACCGAAACCGGTGATGATCTGATAAATGTTCCAGCCGGAACATACGATATCAGCCTCACAGACAGCAACAATTGTGGCCCGGCTACTTTGAGTGCCGGCATAAGTGAACCTGCAAGCGGGCTTTCGGTAAACATTTCCATTGACAGCCTTCCATCCTGCCCCGGCATGCTTGATGGCGGAATTACGGCAACTGCAAGTGGAGGTACACCACCGTACAACTATATCTGGGATGCACCCATTGCCGGAAACACGGCTCAAAGTCAGACAAATCTGGGTGCAGATATTTACTCAGTGAGTGTTACCGATGATAACGGTTGCACCGCTGAATCCACCATCACCTTAAACGATCCACCGTCCATTAATCTGACCATGATTTCTGAGGATGTACTCTGTAACGGAGACAGCAACGGACTCGCCGTTGTTCAGGCCAGTGGCGGCACACCAGGCTATACATACAACTGGGAGGACGCCCTTGGCAATCCGGTATCGCTTGATGATTCAGCTCAAAACCTGAGTGCAGGCACTTACTTTGTAACGGTTACAGACAACAATGGCTGCGCTGAGGTAGGCAGTGTTACCATTAATGAGCCGGCAGTTTTAAACGGCAGCATCACGCGCACCGATGTGAGCACCTGGGGCAATAATGACGGCACGGCTACAGCCAATCCTTCGGGCGGCACATCACCCTATAATTACGAGTGGGAAAATGATGCGGATCCCGGAAATATTATCTCTACAGATCAAACTGCTGACAGCCTCTATGCAGGCGATTACACGCTTACCATTACAGATGATAATGGTTGCATATGGATAGGATCGGTTACCATTACAGAACCCAATGATCCGCTTGGCGGAACCATCACGCTGCATCAAAATGTGCTGTGTGCTCCTGATTCCAGTGGTGCATTAACCGCTCAGGGCTATGGCGCTACTCCCCCGTACAGTTACGACTGGGAGAACAGCTCAGGCACCTGGTCAGCTACCGGCCAATCTGTGACAAATCTGCCGGCAGGCACGTATTATCTTACCATTGAGGATGATAACGGATATACCTGGGATACGACCCTTAACATCACACAACCTCCATTGCTCCAGATCACAGGCTATAGCATTACCGGATTTAATCAATGCTATGGTGATTCGACCGGAGCAGCTTCCATCAGCGTTGCAGGTGGTGTACCCGCATACATCTATCAGTGGGATGACCCGTCCAACTCAACTACGGATAACATCAGCAATGCCCCGGCAGGAACATATACTGTGGAAGTTACAGATCAGAATGGATGCATTGTTGATACCAGCATTACCATTACCGAACCCGATGAAATTGAATTAAACCTGCAGGTTACAGCCACTCCCGACTGTTTCGGCGATAGCAATGCTTCGGCAGCATCTTCTGTAACCGGTGGAACACCAGGCTACAATTACCAGTGGGAAAACCAAAGCAATACCATTGTATCACTTACCGACACGCTGACAGGTGTTCCGGCCGGGTGGTACTCACTGGAGGTAACCGATGCGAACGGCTGCACAGGAATTGACAGCATTGAAATTACAGAACCACCACTGCTCAGTGGCAGCATAACACACACCGACGCTTCTACATGGGGAAATACTGATGGATCTGCTACAGTAACCCCACTTGGAGGAACATCACCTTACAGCTACGCATGGGAAAATGATGCCAGCCCCGGGGATACCATATCAACCGAACAAACAGCAGACTCTCTGGCTGCAGGGAGTTACACCGTTACCGTAACAGATGACAACGGCTGCACATGGGTTGGCTCAGTCACCATTGCCGAACCCAATGATCCACTTGGAGGGACCATTATCACACATCAGAATGTGCTTTGTGCTCCTGATTCCACAGGAATGCTTGATGCTGAAGCATACGGAGGCACACCCGGTTACACCTACACCTGGGAAAATGCCGGCGGAACCATACTCAGTGATTCTGCGTATGTGGATAATCTGCCTGCAGGCGATTACAGCCTGACAATAGAAGACAGCCTGGCTTACCAGTGGGACACAACAGTGAGTATAACACAACCTCCACTGCTTGAAATCAGTGCGACACACAGTCAGCCGGTATCTTGTTACGGGGGAACCGATGGCATTGCTGCGATCGACATATCCGGTGGCACTCCCTTTTATTCAATCACCTGGCAGGGATATGCATCAACGAACGACAGCCTTTATAACGTGCCGGCCGGTGATTATCCGGTAAGCGTTGAAGATGCCAACGGGTGTAGTGTTGACACCATTGTTACAATTACCCAACCCGACTCCACCGAACTTGACATTCTGATTACAGCCACACCACTTTGCTATGGGGGAAACGAAGGCACAGTGTATGCAGATGTGAGTGGTGGCACACCTCCTCATAACTTTTACTGGGAAGACACAGCCGCCAATAACATAGGAAATACGGACAGCATCACCGGCCTGGTAAGCAGCACGTATTACCTCACCCTTACGGATGCAAATGGCTGTGTTCATACAGAGTCGGTCTTTATCCCGCAGCCAGACACCTTAACTACGGACTCTTATTCTGAAAGCACATCAGGCTTTGGCGCCAGCGACGGATACGCATGGACAGAACCAGGCGGAGGCACACCCGGCTATACATATCAGTGGGAAGCAGCCATTAACACAGGGGTTATCATTGGCACCAATGACAGCCTGATGAATCAGCCCGGTGGCAATTATTACGTCACTGTTACCGATTTTAACGGCTGTACAGCCATTGACACTGTAAAAATTGATGAACCACCCGAATTAGTGCATGATCTGATCATTGGTAATGTTCAGTGCTACGGAGACACAACCGGTGGTGCATTGGTTCAGGCTCATGGTGGCGTTACGCCATACACGTATTACTGGGAAGACACTGCCGGCAATAACATTTGGAACGACAGCCTGCTGGCACCTGTTCCGGCCGGTACATATTATGTCACCATTACCGATGCCAATGGCTATCAGAATTTTGATACAGCCGTTGTTATACAACCACCACAGCTTGTTTTCTCCCTTGATAGCATACAGCATGTCAATTGCTACGGAGATTCTACTGCATTTGCAGATATGCATGTAAGCGGAGGAACACCGCCATACTCATACCAGTGGGTAAACCAGGACAATCCTTCTGTTGTTATTGATACCACCGATTTTATTACCGGAATACCGGCAGGCAACTATTTATTTACAGTTATGGATGACAGTACCTGTGTTAAAGATACAAACATTGCCATCACGCAACCGAACAGCATTCAACTCAGCCTTGTCGGCCAGGCAAACCTAAGTTGTTATGGCAGCAATAACGGCTATATTGAAGTGGAGGCCAGCGGAGGCACACAACCATACAGTTTTACGTGGATGGACAGCACTATGACCGTAATTGCCAGCGGCACCGACAGCCTGGGTAATCTTTCTGCAGCTGACTATCACCTTGCATTTACAGATGCCAATAATTGTGTGGACGACAGCATGTCATTTTCCATCATCGAACCAGATCCTTTCGTTTTTAACGGTCAAACGGATTCGGTTTTCTGTTATGGCGATGCTACCGGTGCTGCAGAACTTAATCCTACTGGCGGAACTCCAGCTTACGATTACCTTTGGATTTATGAAGGAGACACGCTGAGCGGTACCAATTTCCCATCAATATTTAATCTTGAAGCCGGGCAATATGATATTCAGGTAACAGATTCCAATGCATGCGTTTATGATACCACCATGGTTGTTCCGGAACCGTTGGCTCCCATCACCATGGATATCACCATCACCGACAGCCTCCTCTGCTATGGAGATAATACAGGAGAAGCTATTTTGCAGATTAGTGGAGGCACAGAGTTATATGACATCAGCTATAATAATGGCGCTGGTGATGCCGGCAGTTTATCAGACTTATCTGCCGGTGATTATACGCTCACTAATCTTGAATCAGGCACTTATCTCATTGAAGCCACCGACTATTACGGCTGCAGTCAATCGAATACTTTTGTCATGACAGAGCCACCTCAACTTAACATTCAGTTTGATGCACAAAACATTACGTGTAACGGAAACAATGATGGCATAATTGAGGCCATCGTTACCGGTGGAACCCGGCCATATAGTTACGCATGGGATGGAGGTATTCCTGTAGCGGACAGTGTTCACGCTAACCTGATGCCAGGCTGGCACAATCTGCTTGTAACAGATAACAACGGATGTCAAATGCTGGATTCAGTTCGCATTTATGAACCCGACAGTCTGCTTATAGACCTGAGGGACAGCCTCAGACTCGACTGCTATGGCGACAACAATGGCGCAATCATTGCCAATATAACAGGAGGAACCATGCCAATGATGGCATACTGGCTAAATTCAGCTGGTGATACAGTGCAATACGGCCCATTCTTAAACAATGTCGGAGCTGACACCTACTATTTTACGGTAATTGATGATCACGGATGTACTGATTCAGACACCCTGGTTGTGTGGGAACCAGACCCAATGACAGCCACCCTTGAGAGTTTCATGACCTCATGCCCGACCTCTGAAGATGGTTATGCCGTAATTCATATGGATACAACAGGCGGAACACCTCCCTATAACTTTGACTGGGATAATCCGGAACATTCAGTTACGGATACAGCCATTAATCTTGACAGTGGCTGGTGGCATGTCACGGTAACAGATGCCAATAATTGCACCTATGTTGATTCTGTAGAAGTAATGTCGCCCGACACTATAGATATGAGTTTTGACATTGAGCCTGTGCAATGCAACAATCAGCCCGGGACAGTAATAACATCAACCACGGGTGGTACGCCATCATATAGTTATGAATGGTCAACAGGGCATACATCAGGCATCATAAACGACATGCCTGCCGGTATACATACAGTATTCGTTACGGATTCACATGGGTGTACTGCTGCAGAACAAGTCATTGTGGAAAGTACGGGCAGCATACATCCCGACATTGTTGTCAGCTCACCGGTTTCCTGTTATGGCACAGCAGATGGCAGCTTATCAGCCATCATGAACGACGGCGAGATACCTTTCAGCTTTGACTGGAATACGGCAGATACCACACAAACAATAACCGACCTTTCTGCAGGCATTTACGCAGTTGAAGTAACAGATAACTGGGGTTGTACGGGCACAGACACCATCAGCCTGACCCAACCGGATGCCATAACCATTGATTTTCAGGTTCAGGATGTCTTGTGTAAAAACGGCAACAGCGGAGAAGTTCTTGCCATTGCCGAAGGTGGTAACGGAAACAGTATGAGTGAATTCACATACTCATGGAACACAGGCTCATTTTACGGCAATCCGTATGAAGACTTATCCGAAGGGTATTATTCGGTTGTTGCCACAGACTCAGAGGGATGTACAGGTTCTGGTCAGGTATATGTTGATGAACCGGACAGTGCCGTTTATGCCATTGCTACCACGCGCAATGTAAGCTGTTACGGCTACAATAACGGAAAAGCCCTTGCGCAGGGATTTGGTGGCATCGGACCATACGATTACCAGTGGATAGGTGTGGGCAACGACACACTAAATCAGCAGCAGACTTCATCAACACTATTTCCCGGAAATTATACCCTGTATGTCACTGACCAGAATGGTTGCATGTACGACACCATCATTAAAATCCGGCAACCATCGCCCATTTATGTCAGTGTATCGGGTTACGGGAGCCCAACCTGTGACGGACTTGAAGACGGCTGGATAGAACTGGACAGCATCATAGGAGGCACACCACCATACACCCTGTTTATCAATGGCGCCGGCTTAACCTGGACACAGCAAAACACCTTTATTGACAGCGTTCCGGCCGGTCAGTATGAAATCATGGTGCAGGATGCTAACAATTGCCCGCAGAACAACGATGCCATCATGTTAACGCTTGCTGAATCGGATGAAGACTGCATCAAAGTACCTGCAGCTTTTTCACCCAATGGTGACGGACATAACGATGTTTGGCGCATTGATCATCTTGAAATTTACAGGCAGGTTCTGATCCAGGTATACAACCGCTGGGGACAGCTTCTGTATGAAGGCGGCTGGAACGATGAGTTCTGGGATGGTACGTACAATGGAAACAACGTTCCGACAGGTGCGTATATATATTACATTGACCTCGGAGGAAATAACACGAAACCGTTAACCGGCACAGTAACTGTAATACGGTAGATATGAAGAAGGAGAGATACATACAACGTTTATTCTGGCTGATTCTGTTAAGTTTCGCCGCTTTTCAGGTATCTGCACAACAGTTTCCCCTGTACAGTCAGTATTATGAGAACCGGTATATCCTTAATCCCGGAGTTGCCGGCAGTATTGAAGAAATCACACCAGTAAGACTCAGCATACATAAACAATGGTTAAACATTAATGAATCACCATCCACACAGTATCTGACAGCCCATCAGCAACTGGAAAACGACCATGTGGGCATTGGCGGTATGATTTTCCATGATTCGTTTGGCCCCATACGAAATCTGGGAATGAATTTCACTTATGCATACCATCTGGAACTAAACAGGGAACTGCGTCTTGGAATGGGGCTAACTGCCATGCTGATGCAATACCGTCTTAACCTGGAACAGGAGGATTTTTACGGTTTTGAGCCGATACTTACCAATGAACGATTGCGCATTATTGTACCTGATGCTCATTTCGGTTTATACTTGTATCATAATGAAGATTACTGGGCCGGGTTTTCCATAACACAGCTTTTTCAGACTCAAATGAAAATCACAGGCACCTGGCAGGAAAAATCCAATCAACTCGCAAGGCATTATCATCTAATGGGCGGATATAATATAAAGTTCCCGTATTCAAGAAACTTTAAGCTCACTCCATCCGTATTAATTAAAACAACCGAGGTCACAAAACCTCAGATCGATGTGAATTTAAAACTTGTGTTTTATGAAGATTTTTGGATGGGAATGGGATTACGTCATGATGATTCGTTTGTAGCAATGATTGGGTTAACATTTGATCAGTATTATTTTGCTTATTCGCATGATTTTACATTTACAGATATCAGCAGAGTAACTACAGGATCAGAGGAACTGAGCTTCGGATGGAATATTAAAGATGGAAGAATTGGTCAAAGATCGTTTTTTGAGTAGGCTGGTATTAGAATTTTTATTAGTTTTGACACAGTAGACATAATTTCGGATTTTGCCGTAAATAAAAACAGAGCATGAAAAAATTACTAACCATCGCACTATTACTGCTGGCAGCCGTTTACGTAAAGGGGCAGCAGTTACCATTGTATAGCCAGTATTTAATGAATACGTATTACATCAATCCGGCTGTAGCGGGATCACAGGAATACGCCCCGATAAAACTGTCGGTACACAAACAATGGCTTGGAATAAAAGATTCACCATCCACCCAGGTTTTAAGCGGACACATGATGCTTGAAAACGATGTTGTCGGACTCGGTGGTATCATCTTCAATGATGATTTCGGACCTACCAGCCACACCGGTGTGATGGCCAGCTATGCTTACCACTTTTACATCAACCGTACCAACCGCATTTCACTTGGATTATCGGCACTGGGTTTTCAATACAAGATGGATGAGCGCTTTTTCACCCTGACAAATCCGGACGACAATGCCATCACCTATCAGGTTGAGAAAACCTTTGTTCCGGATGCAAGTTTCGGAGCATACATTTACGGGGAACAATATGCTGCAGGTATCTCTGCTGCACACCTCTTCCAGTCAAAGCTTAAAATCAATCAAAATCTGGATGCAAATATCATGGTAAGGCACTATTTTGCCTTTGGAAGCTACCGATTTGAATTTGACAATACTCCTCTGATTGATATTGAACCTTCGATACTGTTTAAAAGCATTGAAACGGTTAAGCCACAATTGGATCTGAACGTAAAATTTTATTACGATGATGATTACTGGGCAGCTTTCAGTGTGCGTCCCAACGATGCCTTTATTGCAGCCATCGGACTAAAAATCAACAACTATTACTTTGGGTATGCCTATGACTTTACATTTAGCGACTTGTCAAGCTACACCATTGGATCACAAGAAATTGTGTTTGGAATTAACGTTGGTGAAAAAGTACGTGGCAGCCGGAGTTTCTTTTAAGGCTGACGAAAAAATATATAAAAACAAAGATGTGTCTTTTGGCACATCTTTTTTTCTGCAAACAAAAAAAAGGCTGCCACACAAAGCGACAGCCTCTCCCTGTTTGCTGACAAGCATCAGGCTTCAGGTATATTTTTCAGAGTATCCAGCACGTGGTCCCACCACATCTGAACCGTTTTAATGTCAATCTGCTCCTCAGGTGTGTGAGCATTTTTTATTGTCGGGCCAATGGAAATCATATCCAGATAGGGATATTTTTCCAGAAATAATCCGCACTCAAGCCCGGCATGTATGGCTCGCACGATTGGTTCTTTTCCAAACAAGTTTTTGTATGATTTTTCAGAAACCCTGAGGATTTCGGAATCAGGATCCGGTGCCCAGCCGGGATAACCATCGGAATGCTGTATGTCGGCATCCGCCAACTCAAATACCGATGCTACCATAGCAGAAATATCCTTTTTGCCTGATTCCAGGCTGGAACGCTGGCTGGTAACTATTTCAATCTGATTATCATCCACGTATTTTACTGATGCAAGGTTTGTAGATGTCTCCACCATGTCCTCAATATCGGGGCTCCATGTATGAACACCATGAGGACAGGCATACAGTGCATTTTCGAGATTTTTCTGAGTATCCTTATCAATTACAAAATCCGGCATATCTGCATCGCTGGCAGTGAATTTCATATTGGGTTCACGCTTACCGTTTTCTGCCTTGATTGTTTTTGCAAATGCTTTATAGTCAGCCTTTATGCTTTCTGCATGTTTTTCTTTCAGGGTAATAATTGCATGCGCTTCACGCGGAATGGCATTCCGCTTATTTCCGCCATCAAATTCATGCAGGCGGATTTTGTAATTTTCCCGGGCCTGCTTCAGAAAACGGTTTAGAATTTTATTGGAATTGCCCCAGCCTTTATGGATTTCATCACCACTGTGGCCGCCCCGGAGCCCTTCTACCTCAAGCAAAATCGCAACATGGTCATCGGGAACGTCTTTTTTCTTGTAGGTAAAGCGGGCATTGGTATCAATTCCGCCGGCACATCCGATAAAGATTTCACCTTCATCTTCTGAATCCAGATTAATCAGTATTTTCCCTTCAAAAAAACCTGATTCCAGCGCAAATGCACCAGTGAGCCCGGTTTCTTCATCAACGGTAAACAGGCATTCCAGCGGCGGATGCTCAATATCACCTGATTCAAGCAAAGCCATTTCCACAGCCATGCCAATACCATCATCAGCCCCCAGGGTTGTACCTTTGGCTTTTACCCAGTTTCCGTCTATTACCGGTTGAATGGGATCATTGTCAAAGTCAATGTCCACGTCCTTATTTTTTTCACAAACCATATCCATATGGCTTTGCAGAACTACCGTTTTACGGTTTTCATACCCCGGACTTGCGGGTTTACTTATCAGGACATTGCCAATATCATCCCGCTTTGCGTTCAGATTATGCTCTTTGGCAAAATTCAATAGAAACTCAATGATTTTATCTTCTTTCTTTGATGGCCTGGGCACCCGGGTAATTGCTTCGAAATGTTTCCAGACATTTTCAGGCTCAAGATGTGATAATACTGCCATAATATGTTATTTTTGTTTAAAGCAATGAAATTAATGAAATCTGAGGATAAAAAAAACCTCCTGAAGGTTTTAACGTATATTTAATCATGAAATCAGCTTTGAATGTTTGCATAGCGACACTTTTATTTATTCTGATTTTTTCAGGATGCAATGAGAATGAACAGATAATTATTGGCGGAACAGTGACATCTTATCCGGGTGAGGCGGCTATTGAGGGAGCCGAAGTTAAGCTCAGTGCTCAACTGATTGATCAGGGTTCCTTTAACAGCACATTTCAGAATCTGGATACAAAATACACCGGCGCTGACGGCACATTTGAGTTCACTATTGATCCCGTACGGGCCAACACATTTAAACTTGATATCTCCGGGGAGCCTTACCGGACAAAAAGCATCGAGTTTTTTCTGGATGAAAGCTCAAACGAAGCGTATTATAATGAAATGCTGGTACTGTTTGCCACCCTTGATGTCCACATAAAAAATACTTACACACCGCTTTCCGATTCTGATTTGCTTAAAATCCGCATACAGGGCATCCCGGATGCATGTGACAACTGCAGCGGCAGCACGTTTACCTACCTTGAAGGAGCCAGTGTGGATACGGTTCTCACATATCAGGTTACCGGGGATGATCAGATTACACTTGAATACAGCGTAGACAAGGAAGACGATTCGTTTCATACCATCAATAAATACTGCCATCCCGGCGATACAAACAATATTCAGATTACATATTAATCTTCCCAAAAGCACCTAAGCAAAAAAACCGACAAAATAAGCTTAAAAGCAGAGACCAAATACAGGTATTAATACCCTTTCGGCAGAATGGTTAATTGACTAATTTAACATAAAGCGTAAAATTATGCCGATAAATGTATTAATCGTTGATGATCACCAAATTATAAGGCAAAGCCTTTCAGCCCTTTTGAAAAGCGATAAGGATATTCTGGTTGTGGGCGAATGCAATGATGGCAGCCAGGTGATGAATAGATTAATGGCACAAAAGGTGGATGTTGTTCTAATGGATATCCTAATGCAAGATCAAGATGGGATATCGACAACGGCAAGGATAAAAAAAATGAATCCATCGGTAAAAATTCTTGCACTCAGCATGCTTGATGATCTGCATAATGCACAAAAAATAATACAGGCAGGCGCCAATGGTTATACGGTAAAAACATCAGGCTCCGATGAAATTATCCACGCTATAAAATCCGTGTATCGGGGAGAAAACTACCTGTGTCCGGAAATTTATAAAAAGTTTATACGTCATGCCAGCAACTCTGTTGACACAGGCAAATTATTTGAGCTATCAAAGAATAAGATCCATAGCCTTACCAAGCGTGAACGCGATGTCCTGAAACTGATTGCAGATGAAAAAACCAATCGCGAAATTGCAGGTGAACTGAATATCAGTTCAGCCACGGTTGCATCTCACCGAAAAAACCTTCTGCGAAAACTTAATGTCAGAAACTCCATCGGACTTGCAAAAATAGCTTTTTCAAGTGGAATACTGGATTGAGTGCTTTCGCTGAATTCACGTAGCATTCAAGCAATTTCACATACTCCGTTTATACCCTTTCATCACCCGGCCATTTGGCTATAATACTTTTTTTTTATAATTTTGAGCTAATTCTATGGAAAATCAATTGCCATTTAACATAGCCAATCGCAATCAGATTACTAAAAATCATATACATAATCTAAAAACTAAATATTATGGAAATTAGTGTATTTAATGAAAAACAACCAATGCCAGAAGATGTAAAAAATGAAACTGCGGATTTTCTTTACAAACATCTTGATGAGTTTGGAGATCCCAGGGAAGACATCATGAAATCCATGAAATTTGCCCTGAAAGAAACCGACTCGTTTGGCGGATTTATTCTTGTTGGCAGGGTAGATGGAGACATCAAAGGAGCCGTGGTTGTGAACAAAACCGGTATGGACGGCTACATTCCTGAAAATATTCTCGTTTACATTGCAGTTCACCGTGATCAGCGCGGAAAAGGGATGGGCAAAAAACTCATGCAGAAAACCATTGACACAGCTAAAGGCGATGTAAAATTGCATGTTGAACCCAACAACCCGGCAAAATTTCTTTATGAAAAAGTCGGATTTACAAATAAATACCTGGAAATGAGGTATAAAAAATAAGCCTATGGCCTTTGTAGTACTTGACAGAAAAAAATTAAAACGCAACTACACCTATCTTGAGAAGTTGTTTAAAAAACATACAATCGAGTGGGGTGTGGTTACCAAAATGCTTTGTGGCAATAAGGCCTACCTTAAAGAAGTTATCGACCTCGGTATAAACGAGTTGTGTGACTCCAGGGTAAGCAACCTCAAGACCATTAAAAGCATCAGTGAAGATGTACAAACCATTTACATCAAACCACCGGCTAAGCGTGCCATCAGATCAATTGTAAAATACGCTGACATCAGCCTCAATACACAGTTAAGTACCATTGAGCTGCTGAGCGATGAAGCCCAGAAGCAAAATAAAATCCACAAAGTGATTATCATGGTGGAAATGGGCGAGCTGCGCGAAGGTGTGATGCGGAACGATGTGGTAGATTTTTATGAAAAAATCTTCCGGCTTCCCAACATCAGTGTTATCGGTATTGGCACAAACCTTAGCTGCCTGTACGGCGTGCTGCCAAACCAGGATAAGCTTATTCAGCTTAACCTGTATAAGCAATTGATTGAATCCAAATTTAACCGGAAAATCAAGTATGTCTCGGGCGGATCTTCTGTTACCATTCCACTGATCAAGCAAAAGCTGTTGCCAAAAGGCATCAATCATTTTCGTGTGGGTGAAACCTTGTTCATGGGAACAAATGTTTACGATGGAACTCCACTGGAGGATATGGAAAACGATGTGCTCAGGCTTTACGCTGAAATCATTGAGCTTACCAAAAAGCCAACCGTTCCGGAAGGTGACATGGGCTCCAATGTGGAAGGCAAAAGCTTTGAGTTTGATGAAGATGAATACGGTAAAAAATCATACCGTGCCATCCTCGACGTTGGCCTCCTTGATATTGAAACCGAACACCTGACACCGGTTGACGAAGACGTTGAAATTGCCGGTGCCAGCTCTGACATGATCGTAATCGACCTGAAAAAGAACGAACAAAACTACCAGGTTGGCGATCTGCTTGAATTTAACATCGACTATATGGGTGCCCTGCGCTTATTCAATTCAAATTACATTGACAAACGCGTGGTGTAACACCGTATTAACACAAAAAAAAAGGCTGTCCGCTGATTAGCGGACAGCCTTTTTTTCGTTCTCATTATCGCAATTTATTCAACATGCATAATGGTTATCCGGTATTGCTTGTCTTTATATGTGGCATCATCAGGATAAAACAGCCATAATCCATCTGTTGATACTCTGGAATAAACGCTACCCTCAACACCTGTTTCAGTTTTTCCCTGACTCACCCAGTCACTAAAGGTCGAGTTTAATTTAATTTCAGCACTCAAAACCCTCGTATTGGTATCATCGTAGCCTGTAGGATAAGCAATATTCAGATAGTTATTAGTTGCATCAGTAGTTCCGGTAAGCTCCATAACTTCCTGTATAACCACTCCGTTAGCACCAACTTTGGCACCACCTTCAACATGCAGGTTGGTTTCGGGTGAAGCCGTACCGATACCTACCTGTTTTGTCTGGTCAATTGTCAGAGCAGGGTCCGGATCACTGATTGAATAACTCGGTGTGATCTTAAATTTAGATCCATCGGATTGATCCATACCAATTCCAAAGTTTGAGGTTGTACCATCAAGGTAAAAACCAAGGGTAGCATCACCAGCACCATCCTGTGACAAAAACATCTGAGAATTTGTCATATCATTGTTTCTCACCACTTCAAATTCCGCAACAGGAATGTTGGTTCCAATTCCAACATCAGAGCCGTTATCGTAATATAAATAACTGCCATTATCTATCCAGTGGACATTCTCTGCCATGGTTGCTGTATTGGCATGCATGGCAAATGGCACACTTAACAACTGGCTTGTTCCCATTAGCATACCATCCACTGATATACTGATAAAATAATCGTTCACAGACCAGCTTAAAGCGGATAAATCATTCACGGATCCTATTTCCAGCGATACCAGACCATAGGCATTTGTTGTCACCATATGGCTTTCTGTAAATACAGACGTACCACTGGCTGATCCTTCAAGAATTTCAACATCCACGGTTACCGACTGGTTTTCCATTAACTGACCTGAGCTGTTTCTCAACACGGCCTGGTAAGAAAATGAAGCCGGTGAACTCTGCAGCGATTTTTCATCTACAGAAGCAGCATCACTTTCATTGGTGGTTTCTGCTTCTATGGTCATTTGACCGTTTACTTTCATATCTGTTTCCTGTGCATTAACACTTGTTGCAAAAGCCATGGCGAAAATGGCCATAAAACTCATTGCGATTTTTGTAATTTTTGTATTCATAATTTCTCTCCCTTTTTTTACTGTTTAATCAATTGAATTGTTTTCACACGTTCTGATCCGTCAGTGATTTCCAGGACATACACACCTGATTGGTATGCACTAAAATCCATCGTCAGCTGATCGGACATTGCCTGTTTCTTTTCCAAAACCCGGCCATTGCTGTTGTAAACCGTTAATACCGGGGTTTGCAATCTACTGGCATCGTACTGAACATGCAGACTGGATCCAACCGGATTTGGCCAGACCTGTATATCCACATTGGCCTCAGGTTCAACAGAGGTAATGATCATATTCCCCTGAATAAAACCCTGGGTTAATATGTAACTTGCGTTGGCATAATTTGCCGTAACCGGCTCGCCAATCACAAAATCCATACTGTTACCGCCAGAGGCATAACTACCACCGGAGGTACCTTTAACACTCCGGCTTATTTCCTGTGACTGCCCTGCCAGAAAAATCAATAAGGCAGGTAAAATTGTCAAAATGTGTTTCATAAATTTCTCCTGTTTTGGTTCGTAGGTTAAAGAGATCCACAACACTTTTGTTTTCAGCAACTTGAGAAAAATCACTCCTTTTATACTTCCACTTTTTAGGAAAACATTAACACTTTCCGCTTGTCATGCTATTTTTATTGATTCTAAATTAAAATTCCTGATCATCCTTTTGTGCTTATTTTTTATACTTTTCTAAAGCTTATTTTATTCTTATTGAGATATATCTCAGAATCATACGGATGTTTTTAAAAATTCATCTTATCTTTATGGATTATCAGCATGCAAATCATCTAAGCATTGAAATCATAAAAAACACAAGAATATGAAACGCATCAGCATTACTTTAACACTCATCATGTTCAGTCTTTTGGCGCTTGCCAAAGAAGAAACCAAACTGCAAACTAAACCTGAACATATCACAGTTTACACTTCCGGAGCTGAAATCAACCGTTCAGCAGAATTTTCCATTCAGGAAGGACGTCAAACCATCGTTTTTGACAGCCTGTCTCCCTACATTAATGCCAACAGTATACAGGCAACCGGTAAGGGCGATTTTGTGATTCTTGATGTCAACTTTCGCACCCACCAACCAGATCCGCTTAAAAGCAACAAGAGCATGCCTCCCCGCATTAAAAAAGAAATCAACCTGTTGGAAGATTCCATTCGCCTAAAAGGCTATGTGGTGAGTGATTTCAATAATCAGATTCAGGTACTGGAATCGGAGAAAAACCTACTGCTGAACAACGCGCTTGTGAGAGGAAATGGAGGAGATACCATTCCGGAACTTAAGCAAACCATGGCATTTTTCCGGGAAAAGCTTAACAACATCAACAAGGAACTTTTACAGCTAAGAAAAGACATCTACCCGCATAATAAGGAGATGCAACGGATGAACAAGCGCCTGGCAGAGCTAAAACAGTGGAATCAAAGAAACAACAGCACATCCGGGCAAGCTGTACCCCAGATAGCAATCAGCATCATTGGCAACAGCAACAACACCGGCAGTATGGATATCTCCTATCTTGTTAACAATGCCGGCTGGAGTGCTTCCTATGACATTCGTGCTAATGAGGATGAAAATGTCAATCTGATTTACAAAGCCAAAGTGCATCAAAATACGGGCAAAGCGTGGAAAGATGTCAGTCTGACATTGTCAACACTCAACCCGAACCAGCAATTCAGCAAACCTGTTTTGCCGGTATTGTACGCATATTATCAACAACAAAACCGGTACCCGACACACAGCAGCCGGAGAACAGAGCAATCCGCCAACCTACCTTCCCTTTCAGATGCTGAAATGACTCAGGCTCAAACACCGGCAGGCTCAGCATACCAGCACACATCTGCGGTAAGCTCCATGCTGAATGTTGAATATCAGGTGGATCTTGATTTTGAAATACCAGCTGACGGTCAATATCATACCATCCCGATACAAAACAAAGAACTGGGAGCCGAATTCAAATATTACGCTGCACCACGCATCGACAAAAAAGCTTACTTAATGGCCAAAATCACAGACTGGCACGATCTTGATTTACTACAGGGTCAGGCAAACCTGTATTTCAACGGTCGCTACACCGGTAAAACGAACATTTCACCGCAGACAACACAGGACAGCATGGAAATTGCGCTGGGGAAAGCCAACGGCATCATCGTTTCGCGTGAAAAAGACACACAGGAAGAAAAACCGCAGCTTGTAGGATCATGGATAACAGAAACCCTCACCTATGAAATCACTTTACGTAACAGCACAAGTCGCAAAGCAAATATCGGCGTGGAGGATGCCATCCCTCACAGCTCTACAGATGAAATAAGAATTAACCTTACAGAAAAAGACGGAGCGGATTTTAATGAAAAAACATCTCATCTTAGCTGGGATGTAGAAATACCAGCCGGCAAAGAAAAAACCCTCAAATACACATATACGGTAAAATACGATAAAAACAAACCCTTGAATATCAATTACTAGATAACACACACCTCCAAAGGCCATTCGCCGGGCAGCGAATGGCCTTTCTTATTTGCCAAAAGCTTTCATGTCGGATTTTTCCAACTTTGATATTTTATTTTTTGTATATTTGCGATATAATTAGAGCATTGTAAACCAAGTTATACCATTCAAAAGCGTTACTAAACCATTAAAACCCTATACTATGAAAAATTTACTAGCTTTTATCTCAATCGCCATTTTGGCAACAACACAAATCAACGCTCAGGAAGGTGTTACCCCTTCCTTCAACAAGAGCGACAAAGTTCTTAATCTGGGGATAGGCCTTGGCAGCACATATTACTCTGGCACCTACTACTCTACAACACTGCCACCCGTTTCCGCATCTTTTGAAATGGGTGTTGCAGACGAACTCATCGACGGAAAAGGTGTCATTGGTGTTGGCGGTTATGTCGGTTATTCCGCTTACAAATGGGAAAACACATATCCCGGGTACGGCACATACGGATACAAATACACCAACCTTGTTATTGGTGCACGTGGTGCCTTCCATTATCCTCTCGTTGACAAATTAGACCTGTATACAGGTATTATGTTGGGGTACAATATTGTATCTTCCAGCGAATTCGGCGATGTCTATTATGGATATGACTATAGCACGCAATCCAGCTCTGTTGCCTGGTCCTATTATGTTGGTGGTCGCTACTATGTTTCTAACAGCTTTGCTGTAATGGCTGAGCTTGGCTATGGCATTGCTTACCTGAATCTTGGCATTTCTTTAAAGTTTTAAAACGCATACAAACATTGTTGCAAGCCTTCCGGATAGTTTCGGAAGGCTCTATTTTTTCAGGGACTTTTTCAACACATGCAAAACATGCCTGCGTAAGGCATCAAAATGAATTACACCTGTCAGGTGACCGGTTTTTACAACCTCCAGCGGACACCCCTGATAACTATGCTTCTGCACCTTATACTCCACATAACGATCATACAGAGCAAGCACAGGATACACATTTTCATCCTTAACAGCATCAAATTCATCCTTAAAATTCATTAACCTGCGAACCTTCTCACGCGTACCATTGTCCTTTAAAGCTGTAAACTTTTTGTATCGGCCATTGGTAAACAAATCACCAAGCATAGTGCCGGCAAGCATAGGGATGTACACATCAGCCGTGTTGTATTTTGCACGATGATAATTGCTTACAAATCCGCCCAGACTCAAGCCACTTACAAACAACCTGTTTGGATTATGCAGGCGGATTTTCTGTACCAGCGCTTCAACCAGCCTTGTGGATGCCACGAACATTGAAACACAATTCTCAAGTTTCCTTAACTTTTCCTGATGCTCACGATAGGTTAAATCATGAAAGGGTGCCCGGATAACAATTAAATTGCATTCAAATTGCTTCTCATGTTTCACAAAAATATGATAAAAAGAACTTTTCGCCGATGTGCCATACTCCAGAGGACGCTCGTTATTGCCATGATGGTAAATGATGGTAGGAAATTCTGAACCCAGCCATTTCTCGATACGGAAATCTGCATAATATTTTCCCGTTTGCATGCTGATTTCAACACGATGCGTACCCACTTCCTTAAGCTCAGGGATTTCCAGCGTTGCCGTTTCCAGCAAAGATGATGGTGTCGGGCTCTCTGCACTTTCCGAAAACATGCGCTGCCGACGCGCGAATAAGGCCCTGATGTCAATTGATAAATTATCGAGAATTGAATGTCTGTTCATGGGTCTGACTTGTATTTTGAATGCAAAAGATAACAAATAATTCACGCATTGACATGCTTTTGTTTATAAATTCACCCTCGCAAACCTTTCAACCCCCGCGTAGCTTGCCAGCCAGTGGTCTGCGAATTCACTGCGACAGTATAATACCTTCCTCCTGGTCAATCCCGACAGGCTAAAGGCTAGCGCACCGGCGAAAACATGCCAGGTCTGCATGCATTGCAGGAATACAGGTTGCTTTAACACAACCTACCTGACAGATTCAGGAGTAGGAATCGGACCATCTTCCATCATTATCCACTATAAAAATCTGGCATGTAAAAAAATCCTGCTATTTTTGTGACGCATTTGTAAATAAACAAGAAATAACCATGAACATTCCAAGCAAGTACAGTCCGGAACAAGCAGAAAAAAAATGGTATAAATACTGGATGGATAAGGGATTTTTTCATTCCGAACCCGATGAGAGAGAGCCATACGTAAATGTGATACCCCCGCCAAACGTAACCGGCGTTTTACACATGGGACACATGCTCAACAATACCATACAGGACATTCTGGTACGCCGTGCACGCATGCTTGGAAAAAATGCCGTATGGGTACCCGGAACTGACCATGCCTCCATTGCCACCGAAGCAAAAGTTGTTGCAAAACTCCGCAACGAAGGCATCAACAAAGCCAACCTCAGCCGTGATGAATTCATGGAGCACGCATGGGAATGGAAAGAAAAACACGGTGGTATCATTCTTGACCAGCTTAAAAAACTGGGCGCCAGTTGCGACTGGGATCGCACCGCTTTCACCATGGACGAAGCACGCTCAGAATCCGTCATCAAGGTGTTTGTCGATTTGTACGAAAAAGGCCTGATCTACCGCGGTGTTCGCATGGTAAACTGGGATCCCGAAGCAAAAACAGCCGTCTCCGACGAAGAAGTGATTTACACCGAAGAACAATCCAAACTTTATTACGTCCGCTACCAGGTTGAAGGGAGCTCCGATGATTATGTAACCATTGCAACAACCCGCCCCGAAACCATACTTGGTGATACGGCCGTGTGCATAAATCCCAATGATGAGCGCTATACGCACCTGAAAGGCAAACGCGTGGTGGTTCCCATGGTTAACCGCATTGTTCCCATTGTTGAAGACGATTATGTCGATATGGAATTTGGTACCGGATGCCTGAAAATCACACCCGCACACGATGTAAATGATTATCAGATCGGGCAAAAACACAACCTGCCATCAGTTGATATTTTCAATGATGACGGCACCCTCAGCGAAAAGGCCGAATTGTTTGTTGGCACCGACCGCTTTGAAGCCCGCAAACTGGCAGTTGAAGAGCTTGAACGCTCCGGTGCTCTGATAAAAACCGAGGATTATACCAACAAAGTAGGGCGCAGCGAACGCACCAACTCTGTCATCGAGCCTAAATTGTCAATGCAGTGGTTTGTGGAGATGAAAAAACTTGCCAAACCGGCACTGGATGCGGTTATGGATGATGAAATACAAATCCATCCGCCCAAATTCAAAAACACCTACCGCCACTGGATGGAAAATGTGCGCGACTGGTGCATTTCCCGTCAGCTCTGGTGGGGACACCGCATACCCGCATGGTATCTGCCCGACAGCAATGAATACGTGGTAGCTGAAACCGAAGATGAAGCCCTGAAACTGGCCCGCAAAAAAACCGGAAACGAAAACCTCAGTCTCAGCGATCTCACCCAGGAAGAAGATGTGCTTGACACCTGGTTCAGCTCCTGGCTGTGGCCCATCTCTGTTTTTGATGGCATTCGGAACCCCGACAATAAGGAAATTCAGTACTACTACCCTACAAATGACCTGATCACAGCCCCCGAAATTCTCTTTTTCTGGGTAGCACGCATGATCATGGCCGGGTATGAATACCGCAACGAAAAACCATTTTCCAATGTCTATTTGCACGGCATTGTCCGGGACAGCCAGCGCCGGAAAATGTCAAAATCACTGGGTAACAGCCCCGACCCCATCGGTCTGATTGACAAGTACGGTGCCGACGGCGTGCGCATGGGCATGTTGCTTTGCTCCCCTGCCGGTGGTGATTTGCTTTACGAAGACAGCCTGCCCGAACAGGGACGCAACTTTGCCAACAAAATATGGAATGCATTCAGACTGGTAAAATCATGGGATGTGGATGAAACCATCAGCCAGCCCGAGCCCGCTGCCAAAGCCGTTGAATGGTTTAATGAAAAACTCAACGACACCATCGCACGTCTGGATCAGCAATTCACCGATTTCAGGCTTTCCGAAGCGCTTATGACTGTCTACAGACTTTTCTGGGATGAATTCAGCGCCTGGTACCTTGAAAGCATCAAGCCCGCTTATCAAAAACCCATCGACAAAACCACCCTCACAGCCACTATCGGCTACTTTGAAAGCCTGCTGAAACTGCTGCATCCATTTATGCCTTTCATTACCGAAGAAATCTGGCACCTCATCAGCGACCGCAAGGAGGAAGATTGCATCATGCTGGCTCAATGGCCCAAAGCAGGGAAGCCCAATGACAAACTGCTTAAGGAATTTGAATTCACCAAAGAGGTAATCAGCAATGTCCGCACCATTCGCAAGGACAAAAACATCCCGATGAAAACCGCTCTGGAGTTACAGATGATACCCCATCAGGCAACCTACACCGGCACATTTGAACCCATTGTTACCAAACTCTGCAACTTGTCGGATTTCAGCAAAACCGACAGCAAAATTGAGGGGGCAGCCGGTTTCATGGTCAACACCAATGAGTATTACGTTCCCCTCGGCGATCTTATCGACCCCAAAGAAGAAATCGCCAGACTTGAAAAAGACCTCAGCTACAACAAAGGATTTTTGAAAGGCGTGATGAAAAAACTCAGCAACGAGCGCTTTGTCAACAATGCCCCGGAACAGGTGGTTAACAAGGAAAAACAAAAGAAAGCCGATGCCGAGGAAAACATCCGCCTGATTGAAGAACAACTCAAAACTCTCAAAAAATAACTACATTTCATGCTTAGGGCAGCCCCCCGAATCTATCGCTAAGCGAATAGTTCGGGGTCGGTCTGCCTGCCAGCCAGTGTTGCATTTTATTTTGTCGGCAGGCTGGCGGCTTCTATCTGCCCCCGCCGCCGGCATGTTCTGTATGGCCGGTACAGGGAGCTTCTCTGTAGCTCCTGTACCGGCACAGAAACATTGCCGCCGGCAGGTGCAGGATATACGCCTTCGCCCTGCTGCGGAAACATTACACGTGGCAAGCATAACGAACAAAACTTAACTTTTGCATCTCCGGGGAAACAATTAAAGACCTGTTAATCATTTGTCCGTATCAACAATATTTTGCATATTCGGCATTCATAAAAGACAAGACTTATGAATACAATTGAAGCAATAATGACACGCCGCAGTATCCATCAGTTTAAGGACACACCGGTAAGCGATAAACAAATAAAAACCATACTTGAAGCAGCAATGAACGCACCCAGCGCCGGCGACGGACGTCCCTGGGAATTTGTGGTTGTAAAAAACCGAGAAAAGCTCAATCAACTGGCTGACAAGATTGATGAAGGCAACGATATGTTCAAACAGGCACAGGCTGCCATCGTTATCCTTGGTGACAAATCAAAAGAAGGTTTTCCCGGTTTTTACCCACAGGATTGCTCATGCGCCGGACAGAATATCTACCTTGCAGCACACGAACTCGGACTTGGTACTGTATGGATAGCAACCTGGAGCGTACCCCCACGCATCAAAGGTGTAAATGAAGTCGTCAAAACCCCTGATCATCTCGAACCCTTTGCTGTCTTCCCGCTCGGCGTTCCGGCTGAAGAACTGGGCCCCGAATACCGCTACGATGACAAAATGGTCCATTTTGAAGAATGGGCAAAAAAATAAATTGACTCTATATATCGGTTGAAAGTTTGAAGTTTGAAGTTTGAAGTTTTAAAGTGCATTTTATAACTTCAAACTTCAAACTTTAAACTTTAAACTTATTTCACAATCAGTTTTTTGCTTAGGTTATATTCATTGCTGATGAGTTTTATGTGATACAATCCTTTTTCCAGATTTCTGAGGGTAAGGTGGTGGGTGCTGCCGGAGATTTGTGTTTGCTGCACGAGGCGGCCGCTGCTGTCGTAGAGCCATAATCTTGCGTTTTGGG
>CAYQMB010000016.1:0-39272 GCA_964418565.1 uncultured Bacteroidales bacterium
AACAATCTTCACACAAAACCATCATCATTGACAAAGACAAATATGAAGTCAGGAAAGAAGATAAGGTTTTTGTCTTACCACGTAAAGAATTTGAATTGCTAAGCCTTCTGTCCACTGTGCCGGAAAAAGTGTACACCCGTGATGAAATTTACAGCAATGTCTGGGGCGATTCCTTTGTAGGCGACAGAACCATTGATGTGCATATCAGAAAACTCAGGGAAAAACTGGGAAAAGAACATATCATTACTGTCAAAGGTGTGGGATACAAATTTGTAGATTAACTACGCAAATTTTAATCACTTGTTTGCCGGATCAATTCCTCTATCAGGTCACAAAACTGCTGGTGCTGCTTCTCTTTATGGAACATCTGCATGGCCCTGTTTTTCCCTGCCATACCCATATTTTTCCGCAAACGGGAATCATGCATGAGTTCACGGGTTTTTTCTGCAAGGGCTTTTACATCAAAAGGGGGCACAAGAAAACCTGTCTCTTCGTTTAAAACCAATTCGGGATTGCTGCTTACCCGAAAGCCGGTAACCGGTTTTGCGGCATGCATGGCTTCGGCTATGGAAAAGCCAAAGCCTTCAAACACCGACGAGCAGACATACACATCCAGATCACTGACAAAGCCTTTGACATCTTTCACAAAACCCGGAAATTGAACCAGGTTTTCCACACCAAGTTCTTTGCTTTTGGCTTTCAGGCTGCTTTCAAGTGGTCCACTGCCGGCAATGCGCAGCACAAAATCTTCACCCTGCTTTTTAAGCACAGATGCCATTTCCAGCAAATAATGCAGGCCTTTCTGCTCCACAAAACGGGAAGCGTTGCCCAGTACAGGCACAGAATGTTCGTTCACGTCGCTCTTGTCATCTTGCGGTTCAAGTCCGTTATACAACAGATGTACTCGTGCATCCTCCCGGGAAATGGTCTCATCCGAAAACAAAAGGGATGCTGTGGCTTTACTGTTAACAATGAAATCGGTCAGGGCATGGTTAAACAAAAACCGGTTTAAAAAACCACTACCTGGTGTTTTGGCAAGTCCCCGCCTGTAAACCCGCACAGGTATACCGGCTCGCATTGCTGCAATGCCGCCGGATTTCAGATCAGCGGGGCCATTAAAAATCACCACATCCACGGCCTTTTTCCTGAAATAACGATACAGCTTTTGCAGTTTCACTGGGTTTAGAAAGCTCAGATTGGATAAGCTGATCGTTTCGGTTTGCAGCCCCGCTCCGGCAGCTCTATATTCCAGTTCGGAACCGGAAGCCACGACAAGAGAAACATCAAAACCAGCATCTCCGGCATAACGTGCATTTTCAAAATGCCATCGCTCTCCACCACCCCAGCTTTTCGTTGTGTTGACAAAACACAGGTGCGGCCTTGCATGCTCCTGACTGCTTACGGTTACCTTTTTGCGCAACACAGCAGCCAGCATACCGCTCAGCCCTGATGTGGATTTTAGTTTCGACATTGCCACAAAGGTAACAATTTGACAATCTCCTTTTTCATGATGGCAAAAAAAACCGGATGCCAATTGCTCGGCATCCGGTAAAGAAGTCAAAATCAGTAATGCAATCAATCTTCCTCACTGAAGAGAAAATTGCCGTCAAGGTCAAAATACAATTCCATTTCGTTGTCCAGTGTGATTTCGTACATCTGCTGACCGTCCTCGTACTCAAGCTCAGCTTTTACAATGGTGCGCTCGGGATAATTCTGCTCCACATAATCAATAATTGCCTGTGGTAAATCCGCAATGGCGATATGATTGTCATCACTTGATATCAAATTGCCGTTGCCATCAAATTCCAATTCCATGCCGTTGTCAAGCTTAACTTCATATTCCATCTGTCCGTCTTCATAATCCAGCTCGGCATACACAATGGCAGCATCAGGATAATTACTGTTAATGTAATCTACAATGCTTTGCGGCAAATCGGATTCAAGAATATATTCATTGTCGTCATCGCTGCTGATAAATGCCCCGTTTTCATCAAAATACAATTCCATACCATTGCTCAGGTATACTTCATAAACCATCTGGCCGTCTTCCATGTCAATTTCAGCCTGTACAATGGTTTCATCCGGATAGTTATTGTTGATGTAATCCAACACCGATTGCGGCAGCTCTGTAGAGGAAACATCGTCCCCGTCATCATCCATTCCCAGATAGTTGCCCTCACCATCGAAGTACAATTCTACATCATTGGTGAGCTCCACTTCATAATACACCGAGCCATCAGCAAACTGCCTCAGATACACTTCGTGCACTGCAGCTCCGGGATAATTTGCACTGATGTAGGTATCAATCCCATCGGGATAATCCGAGGATGAGTTTGAAAACATAACGGATTTGTTGACACTGTCATCTCCGCTGTTGTTCATATCATCGCTGTCATCTTTTTCACAGGCATTGAGGCTGATTAATCCGACCAGCAACATGCTTATAATCCAACTATTTTTCATGTCTTATTTATATTGTTTCTAAATTTAAACCATTTTTGAGATAATATTGTTCACGTGGTTTTTGAATTTGGAGAATGATTCTTTTTATTTTCCCTCAAAATAATGTAATTTCAGAGCAAAATACACGAGAAATAAAGGCTCACATGGCAAAGAAAAAATACATAAATCGTGAAATCAGTTGGTTGCAATTCAACAGCAGGGTTCTGCAGGAGGCTATGGACAGTAACAATCCGTTGCAGGAGCGGTTGAAGTTTCTCGGTATCTACTCCAACAATCAGGATGAATTTTTCCGGGTACGTGTGGCAACGCTTCATCGGCTGGTGGCATTAAACGAAAAAGAATACCCCAGGAAATCGGCATATTACCAAAACGTGCTTGATGAAGTGTACGAACTTGTACGCAAGGAGCAGAACACCTTTGCCCGTGCATATCAGGACATCCGAAAAGCGTATGAAGGGCACGGGATAAATCTTCTGAATGAAAAACAGATCACCAAAACTCAGGGTGAATACATCCGCAAATATTTCAGGGAAAAGGTAAGGCAATACGTGTTTCCCATCATGCTAAAAAACCTTAAAAATCCTGAATACCTGAAAGACAAAAGCATTTACCTTGCGGTAATTCTGCATCGTAAAGATAATCCGGACAAGCCACACTACGCCATGCTCACCATTCCCACAAAGCAGGTGGGACGTTTTCTGGTGCTGCCAAAAGAGGAAAAAAATCAATACGTCATTATTCTGGATGACATTATCCGCTACTGCCTGGATGACATTTTTTCTGTCTTTGACTACAGCGGATACGAAGCCTACACTTTTAAATTCACACGCGATGCCGAGCTGGACATGGACGAAGATGTATCCAAGAGTTTTCTGGAGATCATGTCAGACAGCCTGAAAAAACGCAGCATGGGTTCACCGGTACGTTTTGTGTACGACCGGCAAATGCCGGAAAATCTGAGGAATAAACTTGCCTCAAGAATATCCGGAGACAAGGCCGACCATTTGGTGGAGGGCGGCCGCTATCACAACTTCAAGGATTTCACAACCTTTCCCTCCCTATTGGGATCAGAACATCAATACAAAAAAACGTCGCCCATTTGGCATAAGCGGTTAACACCCCGAAAAAGTGTGTTTGAAGCTGTCAGGCATAAAGATATTTTGCTGCATTACCCCTATCAGTCGTTTCAGCACGTTCTTGACTTGCTGCGAGAGGCTTCCATCGACCCGAAAGTACGATCCATAAAGATGACCCTCTACCGGGTAGCCAATCCTTCGGCTGTCATCAATGCACTGATCAACGCCGCCCGCAACGGGAAAAACGTTAAGGTTTTTCTGGAAGTGCAGGCACGTTTTGATGAAAAGCAAAACATCTACCTGGCCGAAAAGCTGCAGCAAGCCGGCGTAAAAATCGTTAAAAACATTCCCGGGTTTAAGGTACACAGCAAGCTGCTTATCATCCGCCGCAAGGAAGATAAAAAGAATGTGTATTACGGTTACGTGGGCACAGGAAACTTCAATGAAGACACCGCAAAGCTGTACGCCGATGATGGTTTGCTAACCAGCCGGGTAAAGCTCACCCACGAAATCCGCAAAGTATTTGAACTGTTTGAAGCCACATACCGCCCCATGCGTTTCCGGCACCTGATTGTAAGTCCGTTCAGTACACGCAACCATTTTTTGAAAATGCTGGACTATGAAATCGAACAGGCCGAAGCAGGGAAAGAAGCCTGGGCAATCATCAAGCTAAACAACCTTGCGGATTTACGCATGACCAACAAGCTGTATAAGGCATCCCGGGCCGGGGTAAAACTCAAACTCATCATTCGCGGCATTTGCATACTGGTGCCCGGCATAAAAGGGGTAAGCGAAAACATTGAAGTCATCAGCATACTGGATAAATTCCTTGAACATGCACGGATACTTGCCTTTTGCCATGGCGGTAATACTCAGGTCTATCTGGGCTCTGCCGACTGGATGGGGCGGAATCTGGACAACCGCGTTGAAGTCACCTGCCCGGTACTTGACAAGGACAACAAACAGGAGTTGCTGGATATGCTAGACATTCAGTTGCGGGATAATACCAAGGCCCGTTTGGTAGACGGCACGTTTAAGAACAAATTCAAACAGAATAATGAGCAGGAAATCCGCACGCAGTGGGATACATACACGTATCTGAAACAAAAACACAACAGTAAATAGACGATTATGATATTTGCAGCCATAGATATTGGATCAAACGCCGGGCGTCTTTTGATTGCAACCGTTTACGAACGATTCGGCAAACCATTTGTAGAAAAAGCCACTCTCACACGGGTTCCTTTGCGCCTGGGGCTTGATGTGTTTGAAAAAGGATACATCCCCGAAGACAAACTGGAGAAAATGCTTGACACCCTCAAAGCGTATCAACTTTTGATGAAGGTGTATGAACCGGTTAAGTTCAGGGCCTGTGCCACAGCAGCCATGCGTGAAGCCTCAAACAAAGACGAGGTATTGTCGCGTATTAAAAGCGAAACCGGACTGGAGCTGGAAATCATTGATGGCATGGAAGAAGCCAAAATCATCAGCAAAGCCACCAATGCCAATTTTCAACTTGTGTATGAAGACACCCTCTTTATTGATGTGGGCGGCGGCAGCACAGAGATTTCTTTTTTCAGAGACGGGGCTTTCGTGAAATCAAAATCGTTTCCCATTGGTACCATCCGCCTCTTGCTGGACAAGGTGCATTCCGACGACTGGGAGGACATGAAACAGTGGGTAAAGTCCATCCGGGAAAGCAAAGGAGAAGTCAATTGCATATGCTCCGGGGGCAACATCAATAAACTGACCAAGCTATATGGTGATGTTGACAATCACACCATCAGCAAAGCACAGTTATACAAGGCATACGACAGGCTCAAATCCCTTTCACTGGATGAGCGTATTAACAAAATGGGCATGCGTCCCGACAGGGCCGATGTGATTGTGCCGGCGGCAAGGATTTTCAAAAAGCTGGTAAAATGGGGCAAAATCCCCAACCTCATAGCACCACGCATTGGTCTGGCCGACGGACTTGCCATTGAAATGTTTAAAGAACACAAACGGGATCTGATGCGCTAAGGCTGATGCTTATCTGTTCTGCCTGATAAGGTTTCACTAAAACGCACGCCGTGCGCTTAGCGACGAAATATTTCAATTTTACTTCAATCCGCCTGTTCAAAACCTGATTTATTTCAAATTTATGCACTTAACTGCACAAATTTTAATGAATTTATGCACTTGTGTGAATAAATTTTGTAAATTTGACACATATGATTGAACGAGAAGCCAAAAAACAAATTGAAAAAGCGATGGAACTTAACAAGGTAATAATCTTGTTGGGCGCAAGGCGTGTAGGCAAAACAACGCTCGTTAAATCGCTAATGGAAAACCTGTCAAATGCAAGGTATGTAAATTGTGAGTTGTTGCAGAACAAAGAAGCTCTTGAAACAAAAAACTCCGAAACATTACATGCTTTTTTTGGAAAATACGATTACCTGTTTTTGGACGAAGCTCAAAATATTAAAAACATTGGTCAAACATTAAAAATAATCCATGATAACTTTCCAACGATAAAGCTTATCGCTACAGGATCATCTGCATTCAGGCTTCAGCAAGAATCCGGCGAACCGTTGACAGGACGTTCGAGAATATTCCATTTGCAGCCCTTATCTTTTCGGGAAATCGTACATCATAATGATTTATTATCAGCTAAAGGCCAACTTGAAAACATACTGAGATTTGGTTTATACCCTGAGATATACAAACAACCGGAAGATTTTTCTATTGAAGAACTGGAAAACATCGCATCCAATTATCTGTATAAGGATATATTACAATTTGAAAATCTCAAAAAACCTGATTTGCTGTATAATCTTCTCAAAGCTCTGGCTCTACAAGTTGGTAGTGAAGTTTCATTAAACGAACTGTCGAATAAACTAAACGTTCATGTCAATACCGTCAAGAGGTATATTGAATTGCTTGAGCAAAATTATGTCATTTACAGATTGGGAGCATTAAGCAATAACCCAAGAAATGAAATTGGTAAAAGTCAGAAAATCTACTTTTATGATTGCGGGATCAGAAATGCCATTATCCGAAACTTTAGTCCCATTAACTTACGCAATGACATTGGCCAACTGTGGGAAAACTTTTTCATATCTGAACGGTTAAAAAATAATGCCAACAGCAGAAAATTTGTAAATACCTATTTCTGGAGAAACTACCAGCGCAAAGAAATTGATTTTATCGAAGAAGTTAACAACATATATCATGCCTTTGAATGTAAGTACAATCCAAAGAAAACAGCAAAAGCACCAATCGATTTTGCAAATCACTATGAAAATTTTCGTTTTCATACCGTTAACACAGAGAACTTTTGGCAGCATTTAAAATAGCTGTCTTTCAAATTCATGCACTTAACTGCACAAATTTTAATGAATTTATGCACTTGTGTGTAAATTTTAGTACTGTTTAAAGGGATAAAACTGAAGTTTTCCTGCCCGTTATATTTTGATTGCGCTTGCTTTTCTCCCCCTAACAAACCTCACCAAAGCCAAACAAACCACGTTCTTTAATCAGGCTTGAAACGCGTTTGGGTACATAGTTTTCCCAATCCGGATGATGATTGCATATTTTTTGCATCACTTTATGGGGCGGCAGTTTTAAGAAGGATTTGTCGCGGTAATCAATGTCCTGAATGCGTCCGCTGGCGATCAAAAATGCGTACAACTCACGGTCGCGACCGTCAAATTCCAGGTCATCAGCGTTCAGAACCTGGTCTTTCTCTTCATCCAGCATGGGATAAGCGTACATCGCGGCATTTTCCGGAAACAACAAGCCCATGGCCTGAAACAGTCCACCCGGCAAATCATCGTACCATTTGTGCTCCATCACACGCTCCAGGGTTTTCACACCCAGAATGATGCGCAATTCCCTGATTTTATGCCTGGTAAAATACTGACTGAGCTTGTAAAACTCTTTAAAATCCGTAATCATCACATGCTGCCCGTTGTCGTTCAGGACATCCACACGATCAAGAAAATCCTGCTCATCAAATTCACCTTCTGATACCAGATTGTTTAGCGTCATCTCACAAATGGTAACCGACTTCCCTTTTTCAAACCCGGTTTCATCGCGGAAAGCCGCTGTGCCGGCACGCAACATATCCACCAGGGTATAGGTCAGCGGCCGGAAACTCCCGCGCAGAATCATCACGTCTTTTTTGTAAAACAACTCTGCCGGCCGCATCATTCTGCCATTCCGGTCAAAAAGACTTACTGATGTCATGCCGTTTTTCACAAGCTGCACACTCAACAGCCGGTTATCCACATAGTTAAGGTCATCGCCCTGCATGGTGAGCATGTTGATTTCCACCCGTTCTCTGTCCAGATTGTCGATCAGGGAGCGCAAAAAGGCGTTGGGCTTGTGTGCGTGATGAAAACAGGCATATACCAAATTCACACCAAGTGCACCCAGAGAGTATTGTTGCAGGGATGCATCGTTTTCATGAAACAAAGCATGCAGCACCACTGTATTCACTGGCCCTCCCGGCTTTAACTGAAAGCGCATACCAAGCCAGCCATGCCCCTGATTTGTTTTCTGATAATTCAGGGTCTCCACCGTATTGGCAAACACAAAATACGAGGTCTCCTCTGCCCGTTTTGCATCCAGGGTGCGTTCCAGCTCATCGTACTCATTTTGAAGCATTTTCATCAGACGATCTTCAGACACATACCGTCCCGGCTGATGCTCATTGTACAGGGCATCACTAAAGGTTTTATCGTAAGCAGAGATGGATTTGGCCACCGTTCCGGATGCCCCACCGGCCTGAAAAAAGGCACGTGCCACTTCCTGTCCCCCACCGATTTCAGCCAGCACACCATATTTTGCTGAATCCATATTGATGCTCAGGGCCTTATTTTTCGTACTGATGCTTTTCAATGCCATGTTGTTTATTTGATTTTAAAGGTAACAATCCCTGTGGAATCATGTTTATTTTTCTGTTGATTTTATGATGTGGGCGGCTTTTCACTCTGCGGGCTATAGCTGCGGACTCAGATACCGGCAGTCTGACAAGGCATTTCAGGAGTTTCCCGTCTCCACTGCGTTCCGCCGGGCAAAGCCTCTGGTCACTCTGCCCTGCCTGCATCCTGCACGGTATCTGAGTCCGCAGGCTGCCGCCCTCCGCGTGGCCGCAAATATTTCAATCAAATCATTGATCGTTTTAGATACTTTTTGGTCAGTCCACTGACCGTTTTTGCTTATTTTATGCATCTCCGGAATTTCTGACCATAAAGGTTGCTACCCGGGGTAAACAGATTGCAATAAGAACCTTTTGGCATGCGTTTTTGCGGTAAAACGAGCAAAAAGCCATGCCAAAAGCGGGTTATTTTTGTCTTATACCCCGGATTTCGGATGCAAAATCCTCACTCATACGGGGTTATTCATATTCAAGCCCATTCGGGCTTGATTTCGGTTCGGACCTGGAAGGTTGCTATCCGGGGTAAACTACAAGCCAGGATGATCCGTCAACTGACGGATCAAACATGAATAGCCCCGGGTCGCTACCCGGGGTAAACAGATGGCAATAAGAAGCTTTTGGCATGAGTTTTTGCGGCAAAACGAGCAAAAAGCCATGCCAAAAGCGGGTATATGTTTGTTTTATACCCCGGATTTCGGATGCAAAATCCTCATCCGGGGCTATTCATATTCAAGTCCATTCGGGCTTGCTTTTATCATGTTTTAAGCAAATTGCCGGAGTCGGACGATGCGTTGCCAGCCATAATTGAAGCGCAAAGCCGCACCTCTCAACGACATAATCAAGGCTAAAGGGAAACAAGATGACCTGGTTTTCCTGTCGCTGATTTACAAGGAGTCAGCAAAAGCCATTTTAGCTATTCATTTGTAATCATTTGTGAAATATTTCGTTTACTTTTGCAGCCTTATTTTAATTGCCTTATGAAAAACATGATTTTACTAGATAAACCTTATGTTTCAGAATTTCTTCAGGAAACCATTGCTAAAAACCATATCCCGGTTCTGGACACGAAAATTGCAAAACAACTGGCAACAAAAGATGACATCGAATTCATCAGCCCCGAAGATGCAATAGCCATAAAACGCGAAGATGAAAACACGCTCATCTTTTCCAACTCAGAAAATAACATTTCATGGGTAGAACAAAATATTGGTTTTTCTGATTTGCCAGAAAGTATTCACCAGTTTAAGGATAAAATCAGGTTTCGGAAAACCATCAGCAGTATGTACCCGGACATGTTCTTTATGGGTGTTAAATTTGAAGATCTTGATTCCCTGGATGTCTCTAAACTCAAATTTCCCTTTATCATAAAACCTGCGATCGGCTTCTTTAGTATGGGCGTTCATACTGTTGACAACCAAAACGAATGGAAAGATACCGTAAAAACCATTCAGGATGAAATTGAAAAAAACAAGTCAATATATCCTATAGAAGTAATAAATACATCCGAATTCATCATAGAAGAAATCATCCAGGGCGAAGAGTTTGCCATAGACTGTTATTTTGACAAAGAAGGGAAACCTGTTATTACAAATATCCTGAAACACGTTTTCTCTTCAGGCAAAGATGTAAGCGACAGAATATACTTCACATCAAAAAACACTGTAAAAGAACAACTTGCACCGATGCAAAAATTCCTGGATAAGATTGCCAAGTTGGTTGATGTCAAAAACTTCCCCACACATGTGGAAGTCAGGTTAACCGATAAAGGTAAAATAATTCCGATTGAAATTAATCCAATGCGTTTTGGGGGCTGGTGTTCTTCACCGGATCTTGCTTATCATGCTTTTGGAATTAATATTTACGAAAGCTTCTTTAACAGGGAAAAACCCAACTGGGACAAAATTCTGAAAGACAAAGATGACAAAATAACAAGCATTGTAATTCTTGATAACAGCACTGGTATTGACGGACACAACATTGAAAGCTTTGACTACGACAAATTACTGGAAGGGTTTTCAGAACCGCTGGAAATGAGGAAAACAGATTTCCGTGAATATCCTGTTTTTGGAATGCTGTACTGCAAAACAGACAAAGAAGATTCTCCTGAATTAATGAACATTCTAAAATCCAATCTCAGGGAATTCACAAAAAGAAATTAAGGATATTATCCAGCACCTTACCTTTTTGATATTCTAATCACAAAGGCAGTCCAGGTGGCTGTCTTTTTTTATCATACATTTTCAAAATCAAAAAGCTTGATTAGTAGCGATTATAGCTCACCATCTCATCCATGCTCTGGCGGATTTTCTTACGATGATCGCCTTCAGGGTAACCGACAGATATGACAAGCATAGCTCGTTTTGATTTGGGGATGTGAAGCAGTTCCTTTACCTTTTTTTCATTGAACCAGCCAATCATGCAGGTTCCCAGGCCTTCATCGGCAGCCTGCAGGCAAAAATGCTCCGCAGCTATGCCCACATCCATCAGAATAAACTTTTTATCCCGCACCACTTCACCGATTTTGGATGTGAAATTGGGTTTTTCCAGAACCAGCACCACGTGAATTGGTGCCTGCTTTGTCCAGTGATTAAGTGGTAACAGGCGGTTGCTGGTAGTATCGGCCACCTTGTTTTTTAGTTCTTTATCATCTACTACCACAAATTTCCACGGCTGCGCATTGCATGCCGATGGTGCCAGACGTGCAGCTTCAAGGCAACGCTCGAGCTTTTCCTTTTCCACCGGTTTGTCTGAATAATTTCGCTGCGATTGCCGCTTTTTTACAAGCTGTAAAAAGTTCTGTTGTTTTTCCATATTATCACTGCTTGTCAATAGTCAAATCTTCAAATCGTTTTACCTTTTTCACATGATGCTGCCACAAAATGCTGCCGTTATAAAATCCGGCCGAATGCCTGTTTGCCTGTATGGTTTTCAACCTGCGCCGTTTGGCAAACGTTTTGCGCCGCGTTTTCCACATGTTAAACCAGGCTTTGTATACAGCCCCTGCATCCTTGCTGCGTCCACCGAAAAGAAACGTCATACTGGCAAAGATATCCAGCCAGAAGCGGGTAAACATAACCACAAACAAACGGTGTCGTGGCAGGTTTTTCTGAAGCATCCACAGGTTGTTTCTGAAATTCAGAAAGGTTTTGCGCGGATTGTTCTTTGGCAGCGTACCGCCACCCACATGATATACAACGGATTGCGGCACACACACCACCCTGCCCCCGCTGTTTTTGATCCGCCAGCAAAGGTCGATCTCTTCCATATGCGCAAAGAAATCTTCATCCAGCCCGCCCAGCTTCAGCCAGTCGTCACGTCTGACAAACAAAGCAGCACCGGCACCCCAGAGTACATCCGTGATGGTATCATACTGCCCCTCATCTTTTTCAATTTCTTCGAAAATGCGGCCACGGCAAAAGGGGTACCCGAATTTATCAATAAAGCCTCCGGCAGCACTGGCGTATTCAAAATATTCAGGCCGCTTCTGATCTCTCAGCTTTGAGCATACTGCTTTCACATCCGGGTTGGCATCCAGATAATCCATCACAGGCTCCAGCCAGGGGCCACAAATTTCCACATCGGAATTCAGCAGGCATATAACATCAGCTTTTACCTGTTCAAACACATGGTTATAGCCTCCGGCAAAGCCATGATTTCGGTCAAAAGCCAGCACATCCACCTCATCCTGATAATTGGCTTTCAACCATTCCAGGGAATTATCCGTAGAGGCGTTATCGGCTACCACCACCTGCACGCCGGGTAATCCTGAGTATTTTACCACCCCGGGCAGAAAACGCTCCAGAAAGTGCTTTCCGTTCCAGTTGAGTATGACAACAGCAAGTTTTGTCTGCATAAGTTATAGTAAATCAGATGCCAGTTCTGCAAGCTCGGAACGCTCGCCTTTTACCAGGTTAATGTGAGCAAAGACCTGCTGGCCCCGCATTTTCTCAGCCAGATATGACAAGCCATTGGACTTCAGATCCAGGTATGGAGAATCAATCTGCTGAATATCACCGGTAAAGATGATTTTGGTTCCCTCGCCTGCCCGGGTGATGATGGTTTTCACCTCATGTGGTGTCAGGTTTTGTGCCTCATCAATTATGAAAAACACGCGCGACAAACTCCGGCCGCGAATGTAAGCCAATGGCTCAATCACCAGCTTTTCGCTTTTTCGCATGTCATCTATGCGCTGAAAATCCGGACTGGTTTGCTTGAAATTGTGTTTAATCACAGAGAGGTTATCAAACAGTGGTGCCATATACGGACCGATTTTTTCCTGGGCATCGCCGGGTAAATATCCCAAATCTCTGTTGGATAATGGCACAATGGGTCTGGCCAGGTATATTTGCTGAAAATTCCGGCGTTGATGAAGTGCTGCTGCCAGGGAGAGCAGAGTCTTTCCGGTGCCGGCTTTTCCGGTAAGAGCAACCAATTGAATATCCGATCGCATCAGGGCATCCATAGAAAAAGCCTGTTCGGCATTTCGGGGTTCAATACCGTAGGCATTAATTTTTTTAACACGCTCAATAATGTGTTTCTCGGCATCGTAATGCGCCAGGGCAGATGAGCCGTTTTTCATGATAAAGTACTGATGAGGATGTGGCTCATGGTCAAACTTGAATTTGTCCACATCAATGCCTTCGGGCTCTTCGTACAAGCGGGCAATCAGATCCGCCGGAATGGAATCCTTAATAACTGCTGCCGATTGTATCTGGTCAATATCCGTAACCTTATCGTTTTCGTAATCCTGCGCTTTCAGGCCCAGGGATTTGGCTTTCACCCTCAGGTTAATATCCTTGGTGACAAGGATAACCTGTTGATTTGGTTTTTCATTTTTCCAGTATTCGGCTATGGCCAGAATTCTGTGGTCGGGGACATGTTCCGGAAAGGAATTGGAGAGCTCGGACGAAAATGCTTTGCCCGTTTCGATATACAGTTTTCCCATGCCATCGCCGAGCGGAATGCCTTTGTTGGTATCGAAATCACCGCTGAGGTTATCAAGCACCCGGGTAAATTCACGGGCATGAAAATTAATCAGATCGTTGCCTTTTTTAAAGTGATCGAGCTCTTCGAGTACCACAATGGGCAACACAATGGTGTTCTCCTGAAATTTAAAAATGGAATTGAAATCGTGCAGCAGTACGTTGGTATCCAGCACGAAAATCTTTTTCTTTTTAGCTGCCATAAGTGTAGTTCTAATTTTCTTATTCAAAGATATGGATAATAGAACGCAGGCTGCGGACTTTTCGCATAAAGAAATGAACAGAATAATCCACAATTGTTTTCATACAACCCAACCAGACATATCAATCCGACACACCAACGTCAGGTCGGCATGACTCGAAGGTATATTTCAAAATCATAATCTGTTCCTACGATAGGTGGGGACCTGAAAGGCTGCTACCCGGGGTAAACAGATGGCAATAAGAAGCTTTTGGCATGCGTTTTTGCGGCAAAACGAGCAAAAAGCCATGCCAAAAGCGGGTTTATTTTTGTCTTATACCCCGGATTTCGGATGCAAAATCCTCATACGGGGCTATTCATATTCAAGCCCATTCGGGCTTGCTTTAGGTTGGGAACTTGAAGGTTGCTATCCGGGGTAAACTATAAGCCAGGATGATCCGTCAACTGACGGATCAAACATGAATAGCCCCGGGTCGCTACCCGGGGTAAACAGATGGCAATAAGAAGCTTTTGGCATGCGTTTTTGCGGCAAAACGAGCAAAAAGCCATGCCAAAAGCGGGTTTATTTTTGTCTTATACCCCGGATTTCGGATGCAAAATCCTCATACGGGGCTATTCATATTCAAGCCCATCCGGGCTTGCTTTAGGTTGGGACATGACAGGCTGTTGCTACCCTACTGGCGAACAAATTTGCTGGTTGCAAAACTGCGTTCACCAATTACACGAATCATATAGGTACCGGCCGGCAGATCATCAACATTGATTTTCAGCAAGGTCCAGTCGTCTGCATTGTCCAGACTGATGTGCCTGACAGTTTTCCCGTTGATATCGGTGATGATCAGTTCAGCTTCCTCATTGGCAAAATGGTGCAATGCCAGATTGAGCTGATCTTTTACAGGATTGGGGAAACAGGAAATCACCGGGTTGTCATGTTGTGTGACAGATTCAGACGAGCCATCAATGACAAACATGTGCGGATCGGGAAAACCGATGTACGGATGACTTTCCGTGCGATCACTGACATCGCTTGCCCGGATGATGTATTCTATGCTGTCACCTGCGGATTGTTCGGGTATGCTTGCGGTGTAAGTGTTACCGGTTTCATTGGTCATGATTTCATACTGCCAGTTGCCATGATTGACACGATAATATACCCGCAAACTGTCGGCAATCAGATCGTAACCACCGTAGGAAACAATATCGGCGGAAATCTCAAAATCGCTGCCCGGTTCATACAAACCGAAGAGGGCAGAATGATAGATGTGCAGCATTTCAACATCGGCCACTTCGTGGGTGCGGCAATGCAGTGCATCCGTGGATTGCCAGGATGGTGCTGTGGTGTTTTCCACGGCATGTATCTGATAACCGGGCATGGCTTCTTCGTACACAGCTATGGCTTCATCGTTCCAGTTGGCAGCGGCGCCATCAGCAGGTACGGGTACAAACACATGGCCATTCATAATGAGGGAATTGGTGTACGGTTGTCCATCGGGACTGTATGCACGATATACCTCGTAATTGTTGCCATATGAACTTGAGTGATTTGCAAAATAATCCGCAGCGGCTTCGTAATCATCGTAACGGTAATCCGATTCAGGCACTTCGCCCACCAGAACCTTATCAACATCAAGAAATTTTGCCCAGCAATCAATATGCTCAATGTAATCATCCATGGGGTCATCATAAACCATATAATCATCAATGCCAAGATAATCCTCCATGCGGCTGTCAACTTCGGCTGAAGGTATACCGTAATACGTGCCGGATGCGTTTTCATCATAAACAAGCGTAGTGGAAGCTGCTTTTCCCATACCGTCGCACATGTAATTTCCGCCTGTATGTGCCACTTCCATGCCAAACACATCCACGCCAAGTATGCTGCCGAAATCAACAGGAACGTTATTGTCATCCGGGCGGTCGCGGTTGTATTCAAAGTTCACAATGCCAGCTTCAGGTGTTGCCCCGTGCTGAATGAACCAGGGTGAAAAATCACGTGTCCAGTAAGTGTTGATGGGTATCTCGTGGAAGCTTACATTTTCGGTGTTTACGCTGCCGTTGTTGAGTTCATTATTAATGTCAGACACATCTTCAGATGATGCATAAAGCAAATACACATGGGTAATATCTGCCAACTGCTGAATCAGGGATACCGGAATCCCAAACCCGCCATAATAGCCGGTTGGGTAAGCAATGATAACCCCCTGATTGGGCTCCCATTCGGCAATATTTCTGACAAAACCTTCGGGTGGAGCCGTTGGCGTAATGCTTCTGGCCTCTTTCGTTCCTTTTTTATGGTTTTCAAGCTCTTCCCAGGTAAGCATATGGTACTTGCTTTGCAGAGAATCGGGCAGATAATTCTGAGCTGACAAGCTGATGCTCACCACCATCATTGTGATAACAAAAATTATGCGTTTCATGTCACTAATTTAAAAAAGCAGTGCCACTCAAATGAGCAGCACTGCACGTTTTCTTATTTAGTAATAATCAATTGTTCGTTTATTTGTTTCTCACCGGCAACCAGTTTAACAAAATACATGCCGGCCGGCAGTGATTTTACATCAAATGCCACCTGATAAATTCCTTCCGGGCTGTCCTGCTTGTAAAGATTTCTGATCTGGCGTCCGTGCACATCCAGCAATCTGATATCAACCTCAGCGGCTTTATCAAGATTAAATTGGATGTGAGCCATTTCAGCGGCAGGATTCGGGCTGATGCTGAATTCAAAATCTGAAACATCCACCTGATTCTGACGGATCATGGTAACCTGATCGTGAGGCGGAAGAACGATGTCATCCACCCAGGCGCAATCTGAACCTTCGGTCACATAGCCGTCTTTTTCATAAGTCCATATCAGCTCGTGTGTACCTGCGTCCATGCTATAGCTTGCCTGCGTCCAGTCTACTTCGCCGGCCCACTGGTCTTCCATGGTACCATCAAGACTAAAGGCGAGATAATCATAAAACCAATAACCTTCCGGTTCAGAACTAACTTTATAGAAAAAGCTAAGGTCACCTGCTGTGGTCACATCCAGGTTGATCGTCAGGCTTGAGCTGCCGCCACTTTCCGGCAATTCACCGGAGCGGGAACTGTTGCTGCCTTCATAATAGGTGGTATTATCAATGGTCCAGGGATAAGTAGCATCAATTTCCCAGTTATAAGATGAGAAATCGCCGCTTTCCCAGGTTTCCATCTGAATTCCAATCGGCAGGTTAATCTCAAATGCTGCTGAATATGCACCACTGGTGTATGTCAGATTTGCGGGCATATTGCTGCCTGCCGGAACACCTGCATCCACATTAACAGTGAAAGTAACGGTTGTAAGATCATCGGCAGCAATGGCCGATACAGCAACGCTGCTGTTATCTGCTACTGCATTTTCGGTGATAAGAATATCGCAGGTTCCACTGACAGCTTCGTTGTGTCCGTTGTTCTCAATCTGAAAAATGATATCCGCTGTTTCGCCGGGATCGAGGAGTCCATTGCCGTTACCGGCAGCATCATCTACCTCAACAAAGGATATTTCCGGAGCGGGCGCATGAACCACAAGGTTATGGGCAGATGTCCATGAACCACTGCCACTGTCAGTGATCAGAAATTCAACCGGAATGATACTTTGATCAGCAATGCCATCTGCAAGGCTAATGGCATAAGCATCGTTCTGTGTAGCGATGGCATCCGGATTTATATCGCCATAATCAGCCGTATTATCCGATATGCTGAGTTCAGTGATAGCTGTTGACAAATCTGCAGACACTGCATAGGCCGTATCGACACCTACATTTTCGAGGCTGACATCCAGCAGAACAGACTCATTGTTGTTTAACTGTCCGTTGCTGTTACCTGCAGCATCATCCACAATCACCTGGTTGAGCACCACGTATGGTCCGTCGGGAACAATCACCATAACATCTTCCTGATAGCTTACTTTATCGAAGGCCGTAACAGTAATTTTCATGTTACCCGGAGCCATAAAGGCATCGAAATCTACGGTAGCAGAACCGCCTTCCACATAAGCGGTGCCTAAAATAATGGTTTGTCCGCTTTCCTCTTTGGTAAGCGAAACCAGCGCACCTTCAGCATCACAATTTACGGTGTACGTTCCAACTCCTACATTCAGAATCCCGTTGTGGGTAATTGTCATATCTGCCGGAGTTTTGGTACGAACCATCATAGAAGGATCGCCAAAAATTGTCCAGGTATCGGCCATGTTTTCACCATCCGTATCGTACTCATCAATCATGTGAAACATTCCATTGAAGGAAAGTCCGCCAAATGTCCGTTTGATGTTATCGGTATAAGATTCCACCAACAGGTCATTCATTTCATCCTGTCCATCCATTGGTGACGCCCAGGACTGGTTGATTGTAGAGGCCAGAATGCCAACTGACCCTGTTGGATTACCGCTGTCGTTTGCCCGCTGCCAGGCTTCGGCGAAACAGGTAGCATTTTTGAAGTCACCATTCACACATGCCACACTCCAGATGAATGGATACATGCCTGTATTGGTCAAAGCATTGACATCCGTGTTGGAATAACCGGTATTTACCCAGGTTGTCTGGGAGCCATGTCCCACGTAGTTCATAACGCTGGTACCTGCATTCACGGCAGCAGATATCTGGGCATTGCTGCCACCGTCCTGATTAACATTAGTCACAGTGTAACCATAGGTTTCAAGGTCTGTAGCAATATTGTTCATGTGTTCAACATCAGACTCACCATCATCACCCTGGCCACCGCCACCTTCATTTGAGGCGGAACCAAAACCATTTGCAATCCAGGTGTTGGTATTGTCATAATCGCGTTCGTATCCGAGAATTTTGTTTACCTGATTGGTTACGTCTGCACCGGTTTCAGCGCTGAGGCGTCCGATGAAGCAATCTGCATAATGATCATCACCCAGCAGGTAAGCGTATTCATTATCGCTGTCGCTGCCGGTTTCATTGGTTGGAACCTGGGCGGCATCGCCAACGAGCAAAACATAATTCAATCCGTTGGTAGTAAATTCGTTTTCAATGTAGGCATCAATGTCTGAAGCTGTAGCTCCAATGGTAGCGACGTCCACCATTTCGGTTTCAATACCTTTTTGCCGTTTCCATTGAACATAGTCTGCCATTTCATCCATAAAATCAGCATAACTGATAATCAGCATACGGCCGGGAGTGCCTTCCTCGAGCGGTGTATATTTCTCTTCTGAATAATTGATGAAATGATTTTTGTAGATATCAACAAAATCGCTTGTCATCTCCGGCTTAACGGAATTATCAAATGCATTTACAGTAGCCTGTGAAGAGCTTGTTACTTTTACGGTAATGTCGGTATAGATTCTGAGTACCCTCTCCACCGGGTTGTAGCGAAACGGGTAAACTGTTACAGCCTGTCCTCTGAAGTTGCGTATGATGTATGGATCAGATGCACTGGCTTCATCAGCCGGAAAAAATGCATTCTGCTGATAGACATCACCATACGTATAGGGAACAAGGTCGGGATCCTGCGTTCTGAGCAGATTTCCTTTTGAGGGGGCGATGTCCACATCATGGATTTCTGTATAATCGGAATAAATCACTTCAATCTGCGTGGCTTTATCATCGGGAATGATGATTGATGTTGTCAGTTTCGGAACATCCGGGGCACCAGCTTGCAGCAACGGACTGGCTTGAGGAGACACAACAGAATGTGCAACACCCCGCGGGGTTTGATTTCGTTCCAGCCTGTAAGCATTCAGTTTGAATTTAATTATCTGAGAATTTTTGTCAGACGGAATCATCTGAATCTGTGGATCTGTCTGTGCATTTTTCCGGATATGAGTCCAGTTTTCAGCATGTAAAGAACAGAAAAACAGAATAAGGGGAAGTAATAGACCAATTTTTTTCATACAGTATACATTGTTAAAATACGGGTGTAAGATAGTACAAATACCAAAAAGGATGCATTTTAATACTGTATTTCCTATAATTTTATACTTGCTGTTTTTTCAGTGAGACAGGAGGCATAAGGCCGCGGTTTTGATCATAAAAAATAACCACGCGCATAATGAGCTTTTTATTATGCCATTGCAAAAACATCCGCAAAGGGAAACAAAAAAAAGTAAACAGCCAGAATCTTTAGATTATAATCCAAGCTCAGGCTAAACCAGAAAATTGTCAGTAAGCGCTAATACTCATCCTCATTAAAGAAAAAATCATCTTTGCTGGGGTAATCGGGCCAGATATCTTCAATGCTGTCATATGCTTCGCCCTCATCTTCAATTTCCTGAAGGTTTTCAATAACTTCGAGGGGTGCACCTGAGCGAATGGCATAATCGATAAGCTCTTCCTTGGTGGCTGGCCAGGGTGCGTCTTCAAGTTTCGATGCTAATTCAAGTGTCCAATACATAAAAAATCGAGTTTTTGCTTGGTTTTTTTCAGGACTGCGAATGTATATAAAAACTTTTAAAATCAAACATCCTTTTTCCACAAAATTTCAACAAGGTTTTTTTGTTTAGAAATATAACGTGCCAGAATGAAAAAATAGTCTGACAAACGGTTCAAATATCTGATAATGACAGGATTTATTTCCATATTTTCTGATAATGCGACAACTCTGCGTTCGGCTCTTCTGCAGACAGTGCGTGCAATATGGCAGGCTGCAACCTGAGGATTACCTCCGGGCATGATGAAATTGCTGAGTTCAGGCAGGTGTTCATTCATGCGGTCAATTTCCCGTTCCAGACAGACAACATGTTCATCAGTTATCATGGGCAGGTCTTCAATTTTTTGGGTGGCATTATCTTCATCGTATGCCAAATAGGATCCGATCATAAACAGACGGCGCTGAATCTGAATCAGGATATCGCTTTCGGTTTTATCCATATCGTATGATCGCACCATGCCTATCCATGAATTGAGTTCATCCACCGTACCGTACGCTTCAAGTCGTTCGTGATTTTTGGGGACTTTGTGTCCTCCAAGCAGGCCGGTGCCGCCTTTATCGCCTTGTTTTGTGTAAATTTTCCAGTCCATATTATGCGCCATTAACAAGCATAGTGGGTTCATTGTTTATTTCATCTGATTCTATCATACCATCCCGCAAACGGACAATACGCCTGGCGTGTTTGGCAATATCCTCTTCATGTGTTACCAGCACAATGGTATTTCCCTGATCATAGATATCTTCAAACAGCCGCATGATGTCCAGGGAGGTTTTTGTATCGAGATTACCGGTTGGCTCATCGGCAAGTATGATTGATGGTTTATTAACAAGAGCGCGCCCTACAGCGACCCTTTGTCGTTGTCCACCGGACAGCTCGTTGGGTTTATGCTCCATGCGGTCACCGAGGCCTACAGCATCAAGCACTTCTTTGGCTCTTTTTTCGCGCTGTTTCTTTTTAATGCCGGCATAGACCAGGGGCAGCATAACGTTATCAAGGGCGGTAAAACGGGGCAAAAGGTTAAATACCTGAAAGACAAAACCAATCTCCCGGTTCCGGATATCGGCCAGTTCATCATCACTCATTTCACTGACATCTGTATTGTTCAGAATGTATGTTCCTTTGGTCAGGCTATCCAGACAGCCCACAATGTTCATCAGGGTAGACTTACCGCTTCCCGAAGGCCCCATAATGGCCACATATTCATTGCGTTCTATGTCAAGATTTACCGAGCGGAGGGCCCGTACTGTCTGGGCACCCATTTCATAATTCTTGGTTAGCTCCTTAAGCTGAATTACCGGATCCATAGCTTCATTTTTTTATAAAGAAACGAAATTTCAGTGAAATATCAGCTTAAAGGAATGCTAATGTTTAAGGTCGCCCGGAAGAAAGAAAAAAAAGATACGGTGCAATTTTTTCAGGCTGGACGGATAAAAAACTGTCATCCATTAGATTTGGACAGAAGTCATCAAAAAGCTACCTTGCATTTTCATAAAATGTACGAATGGGCTGGACAGGTAAACAGACATCCATATTAATTATCGTAGCGATCACCGCTTTTATGGGGACGTTTTTAATTTCCTCAGTAAATATTGCCTTGCCGGCGATAGAGAAAAGCTTTGGTTTGGATGCGGTGAAATTAAGCTGGATCATAACGGCCTTTTTGCTTGCAACGGCAATGACCCTGCTGCCTGTCGGGCGGCTGAGCGATTTGTCGGGAATCCGGCGCTTATTTAAAACAGGTGTGATCATTTTCACGCTGGCTACCTTGCTATGCGGTCTTGCAGGCTCCGGCCAATGGCTTATTGTTTTTCGTTTTGTACAGGGCATCGGTGCTGCACTTACCACAACAACCGGACCGGCAATTCTTGTTTCAGCCTTTCCACCTCATCAGCGCGGACGAGTGCTGGGTATTTCGGTAGCCGGTGTATACCTGGGGCTGGCATTTGGCCCTTTTGCCGGTGGTCTGCTTACACAGTATCTGGGCTGGCGGTCAATATTTTATGTATCCGCCGCTCTTGGAGCAATAACGACTGCAATTGCCATGGTATTTTTAGGAAAAGATCAGTCTACCGCATCTGTTAACGGTAAAATTGAAATAAAAGGTACGATTTTTTACATGCTCGGGCTTATCGCTTTGGTGTATGGATCTTCCAGGATCCCGGAACTATTTGGTTGGCTATTAATGGCAGGTGGCGGACTGGCATTGACACTTTTCTGGTTACTGGAAAGCCGGTCGGAAAAACCTGTAATCGACACAAAATTGTACACAAAAAACCGCTTGTTTTCCTATTCTAATCTGGCCGCCCTGATTAATTACAGTGCCACATTTGCCATCGTTTTTTTACTGAGCCTGTACCTGCAGAAAATTCAGGGGCTCACCCCTCGTGATGCCGGCATTATTCTGGTAGCTCAGCCTGCAGTGATGGCCATTTTTTCACCCGTGGCGGGAAGGCTGTCCGACAGAATACAGCCACGTATTTTAACCAGCCTAGGGATGAGTATGTGTACAGTTGGGTTGATTGCTTTCGGACTGCTAAGTACCACCTCTCCATTGTGGCTTATTGTCACTATTCTGATATGGGTTGGCTTCGGATTTGCCCTGTTCTCATCACCGAATATGAATACCATCATGAGCTCGGTGAATAAAAAGCAATACGGTCTGGCTTCCGGCTCAGCAGCAACCATGCGTGTACTGGGTCAGATAGTAAGCATGACAATTGCCACCTTGTTTTTTGCAGGCTTGTTTCAGGGAAAAGCCGTAGAGCATGTATCCGATGCATCCTTTATGAAAGCTGTTAATTATGGCTTTTTCAGTTTTGCAGCCATCAGTATTCTGGGGATTTATTTTTCTGCATACAGAGGAAAAATCTCACGATAAGTCATCGAATAATCAGAACATTTTTTTTTCTGCCTTGTAATCTTATAAAGAACAAGCATATGATACCAATATTTTTTACTTCAGGCAGAGTATCTTACATAAGCAGTGTGTTGGCCATCATCTTCGGGGCCATTGCATTGTTTTTTCCCTCGCTTACGCTGGCAGGCATAGGAATTGTATTTGCAGTGGCACTGCTGATAGGTGGTATATCCATGATAATTGCCTCACAGCAGCAAAAAAAACACGGAGGTGAATGGGGTCTTACCCTCGGTCTGGGCATACTGACAACCGTTTTGGGCATTGTTGTACTTGCAGCACCCGAAGGCGCTGTTGGTCTGCTTGTCACGCTTATGGGAATATGGGCACTGATCATCGGGGTATGGATTCTTTTCGGGATATTGCGATCCGACAGAAACGACACCTTCAGATACATCATGCTCACGGTGGGAATCATTTCTGTTATTCTGGGAATTGTACTTATCCTGAATCCTTTTGAGACATCGAGGGTTCTTATCATTATCATCGGATTATACTCGCTGATTTATGGTATTGCATCTTTGTTCAGAAAAAGAAAAAGAAGCGAATGATAGGAATTTTTCAGTACAGAATTATTCATTTTAAAACAATATCAGTATGAGTACACAAAATGACAAGATAGCAAAACGGCAGATTGAAGATCAGTTAAAATGGGACGACCGCATCGATGTTACGGATGTTGATGTTGGTGTTGAAAACGGCAAGGTGCTCCTTACGGGGACAGTGCCTACCTATTCAACAAAAATGGCAGCCGAGCGTGACGCAATTCAGGTTACCAACGTTCTTCGGGTTGAAAACTTACTTGAAGTTCAGATTCCGGATGAGGTTGGGAAACCCGGAGACAGTGAAATCAGGGACAATCTTATACAGAGAATATCGTGGGACAGTCAGGTCAGAGAAGATGGCATCAGCGCTGATATTGAGGACGGAATTGTCACCCTCAGGGGAACAGTCAATTCTTTCTGGGAGCGTCAGATTGCTGCGGATATTGCCGGGGACATCCGGGGTATTGTTAAAGTTGACAACCAGCTGATTGTCAAGCCGCGTCATTCAATTGAAGACAAATTTATCAGGGAAGACATTCTGGAAGCATACCGACGGAACAACCTGGTGGATGAAGATAATATACATGTTGACGTTAAGGATGGCGTTGCATCTCTGAGTGGTATGGTATCACATTACGTCATCAAAAAAGCAGCATACGATCTGGCCATGTATACCAAAGGAGTGACAGGCGTGGAAGACAATACGACCATAGGCTAAAGGCATTATCTGAATGGCCTGAAACTGAATGGAGCAAACAAAAAACCAGCCTCATCTGACTGGTTTGCTTTATATGCTATAGTAAATGATCAGTTTTGCAATATCCACAAATCCTCTTTACCCGTGGTGTTTTTCATTTCCGAAAGGGACTGATAAGCAGCACTCCATGATTCAAATGATTTCAGCGCGACACGATTCATGCCATTTCCTGCAGATAAAATTTCACATTCATATCCGAGTATCTCATATTTGGAAATCATTTCTCTGGCATTGTCAACAGAAGCAAAACTGCCGCCAATCACATAAAATCCCTCATCAGACTGAGTTGTGACAGGTGCCGGCTCTGTTTCCGGTTCACTTATCACCTCTGATTTAGTGGGTGTTTCCTCAAGGGTTTCATTTAATTGTTTGCGTTCCAGATCAAAATCTGCAGCGTTCAAAGCCACTACCCGCTTGCTCATCTCCATAGGGATTTCCAGGCCGGCTTTACCATAAACCTTAGCTGTCTCTTGTTTATCAAAATAAAATGGAGCATAAATCAGAGCAGACACCACGGGCAAACCGACAAGTAAAGGCACAAGCGAAGGCCGTTTGCGTTTCTGTTTAACCGGCTCCATACGCTTTTCAGGCTGGACAGTGCGACGTGTTGCTGTATTCAGCAAGGGGAAATGAAATTTTTCCAGTCCATAAGCATCCGGCAGGTAATTAACTGAATTTTCAGGTTCAAAATACAGCACACCATTTTTGAGACTAAAGCTACCTATATCACGGACTTTTACTGCCTTTCCGGATTTCAGGGAGGTCTGCATCCTGCCTACCAGTGCCTGTACCTTTTGCTCGGCTTGTTCGTAAGAGATAGACTCAGCGGATGCAATGTGATTAATCAGCAGACCATCATTGTTTTTCAGTTTTTGGTTGAATGCAATACGCTTTTCCGGCGGATGCATCTCCTGGCTTCTGAAATCGATTTTTGCTTCCTTGTAATTGGCAACAAACCCTCCGAAATCCGGGATTATTACACAATCCTCAGTATAAAGCAATTCGCGTATGTAATCAAGTACTGTCATATAATCTTTACTTGGAACTTGTAAAAGTACGGCGAATTTTTCAATTATCAAACCATCACTCCAACTAAACTTCTGCATTTTTTGGCAATTATCATACGAAATTCCATCTAATTTTCTCATGTTAAGTTGACTTACAGCTATGATTTTTTAAAATATTTTTTGGCTGTAAGAATGATTTCAGGTTTTAGTAAAGATTAAAGCAAATCCCTCCGATTATGTTCTGACCGCTTTTATATTCAAGATCAAATAATTATTTTCGTAAAAAAAAATAAGGTATGGATACGATTCGAATGGTTGACCTTGCGTCACAGTATCAAAAAATCAAACAGGATATTGACAAGGGTATTGCCGAAGTTATTAACTCGACAGCATTTATCAATGGCCCGCAGGTAAAGCAGTTGCAAAAAGAGCTTGCTGATTATATGGGTGTTAAACATGCGATAACCTGCGGAAACGGAACCGATGCTCTTCAGATTGCCATGATGGCATTGGGTCTGAAGCCCGGAGATGAGGTCATTACATCGGATTTTACGTTTATAGCTACGGTGGAAGTCATTGCACTGCTGGGTCTGAAGCCTGTATTGGTGGATGTGGATCCGGACACCTTCATGCTTGATATTGAACAGGTAAAGCAGCAAATCACACCGCGGACAAAAGCTATAGTGCCGGTGCATTTGTTTGGGCAGGCAGCCGATATGGAAGCTCTGCAGGAAATTGCCGGAAAATTCAACCTTGCAATTATCGAAGATACAGCACAAGCAATTGGCAGCGACTATAAGTTTAAAAACGGGAACAAGGCCAAAGCCGGAACAATAGGCGATATTGGCTGCACCTCTTTTTTCCCGTCTAAAAATCTGGGATGTTATGGTGATGGAGGCGCCTTGTTTACCAATGATGACGAACTTGGTGAGAAAATCCGCAGCATTGTTAATCACGGATCCAAAAAGAAATATTACCACGACCGCATCGGGGTAAACAGCCGTTTAGATACCATTCAGGCAGCCATTCTGCTTGCCAAGCTGCCACATCTGGATGAATACAATGCTGCACGCATTGCTGCTGCTGACCGCTATGACAAAGCCCTGGCATCACATCCTGACATACAGACCCCAACACGTGTAAGCTGGTCAAATCATTGTTTTCACCAGTATACCCTGCGCATCACCAACGGAAAACGGGATGCTTTAAAACAGCATTTGCTGGATCACGATATTCCTTGTGCGGTATATTACCCTGTTCCATTACATGCTCAAAAAGCATTTGAGCCTTTTGATCATCTGCCGGAGAGTTTTCCCGTAACCAATATGTTATCTGAGGAGGTAATTTCACTGCCCATGCATACGGAGCTGAGTGAAGAGCAGCAAACATACATTACCGATACCATTCTGGCGTTTATGGAAACGACCTAACGTGATTTTCTGCGGTCATCAGGGAGAAGCATCTTTTTAAGCCCGGGGATTTTCAGCAGAAAATGCATTGTATTTCTTACGCTTTACCTGTAACTCCCGCTGTCTGGCTTCGGAAATTGTATCGTATTCCTCTGTATAAACAAGTTTCCAGTCTTTCGCCTTACCTGTAAAACCTTTGTGATTCTCCAGGTGCTTTACCAAACGTGATTTTACATCATCTGAAGAACCATAATAATACCTGTCAAGCTTTTCTGAAAATAAAACATAAAAATAACTCATACCCCTTAAACAAGAAAACCCCACATGACTGTGAGGTTGTAGTTTCGTGGGCGGTATAGGATTCGAACCCCTGTCCGCCCTGTGGCGGATATGACCCTCCCGAAGTCTTGTCCGCCTGCCGGCGGAAAATTCGGGATGCTCCCTGCCTGCCGGCAGGCAGGTGAACCAACTAAGCTAACCGCCTTTCTCACGTTGCTCTATCAGCCACTCAATGTATTTTCTGGATTTCTTACGCTTTACCTGTAACTCCCGCTGTCTGGCTTCGGAAATTGTATCGTATTCCTCTGTATAAACAAGTTTCCAGTCTTTCGCCTTACCTGTAAAACCTTTGTGATTCTCCAGGTGCTTTACCAAACGTGATTTTACATCATCTGAAGAACCATAATAATACCTGTCAAGCTTTTCTGAAAATAAAACATAAAAATAACTCATACCCCTTAAACAAGAAAACCCCACATGACTGTGAGGTTGTAGTTTCGTGGGCGGTATAGGATTCGAACCTATGACCCCTTGGGTGTAAACCAAGTGCTCTGAACCAACTGAGCTAACCGCCCTAATATTTTTAGAACCTTTACGATTAACTCTGGTTCGAATCCTCTTTTTTTTCTCTGAGAACCTATGACCCTCCCGAAGTCTTGTCCGCCTGCCGGCGGAGAATTCGGGATGCTCCCTGCCTGCCGGCAGGCAGGTGAACCAACTGAGCTAACCGCCCTGATATTTTTTAGATCGTTTGCAATGAGTTTCTTCTCAATTGCGGATGCAAAGATAGATGTGTTTTTTAGTTTTCCAAAACTTTTTGAAAAAATTATAATATTTCTGCCACGGTAAAGGTACTTCCTCCTATAAAGATCGTATCGCTGGCTGCAGCAACACTTAACGCATGATCATATGCAAACCTCACACTGTCAACCACTTCTCCGATCAAACCGTATTCTGATGCCTTTTTCTTTAAGGTTTCTGCAGATAGTGCCCGTGGTATACTTGCCTGGGTGAAAAAATAATATGCATCTGTGGGGAAAAGGGGCAATATCTGATCAAGAGCTTTGTCATTTACCACACCGAGAACAATAAACAGTTTTCCCTTACGGACCTCTTGTAACTGTTCCATTACGTGAAAAAGGCCTTCCTTATTATGCGCGACATCACAATACACATTTGGATTTGTATTCAGTTTTTGCCACCTGCCCATCATACCGGTATTTTTTACCACCTTCGCCAACCCGTTTTTTATGGCAGAGCGATCAATTGGAAGCATTGGCTTCAACTGATCAATCACTGTCAGAGCTGTTTGCAGATTCCATAGCTGATAGGTTCCTGTAAGATCGCAGGTAATTGTATCAATTCCTTCGTATCCGGATATCTGATATTTACGCTGTCCCTTTTCAATGCCGATATTTGACACGGAAATACGGTTTGGTGCGGATACCCATCTGGTGTTTTGTTTCTGACATGCACTATCTACCACATCCTCAACAACAGGATTATTGGTACCAAGTATTACGGGAACGTCAGGCTTAATAATTCCGGCTTTTTCTCCGGCGATAGATCGCACATCCGTTCCCAGGAATGCAGTATGATCAAGGCCGATATTCGTAATTACCGAGGCAAGGGGCGAAATAATATTGGTTGAATCCAATCGTCCGCCCATACCAACTTCAACTATGGCTACATCAATTTTCTCCGACCTGAAATGGTCAAAAGCAAGCGCTACTGTCATTTCAAAAAAGGAAGCACCAAGCTCTTTAAAATACGGCATCCCCTCCTCCATAAAGTCAAGAACAAAGCTTTTAGAAATCATTTGTCCGTTAACTTTAATTCGTTCTCTGAAATCTTTCAGATGAGGGGATGTATATAAACCGGTTTTATACCCTGCTTCCTGCAGCACCGAAGCCAGCATGTGGGAAACCGAACCTTTGCCATTGGTTCCGGCTACATGAATGCTTTTCCAGCTATTATGGGGATGATCATAGTGTTCATCAATTGCAAGGGTGCGATTCAGATCAGCTTTATAAGCAGCTTTTCCCTGTCGCTGATACATCGGCAGGGAATTGTACATCTCGTTAAGACATTTTTCGTAGGTCACTTCGCAAATTTTTTTAGATCTTTCTCAAGCAGAACCGATGGTTTCCGGCTGTTAATTTTATGATAATCGTAGTAATATAAATCAGCATTACCAGCATTAACCAGCATTTTAAAACAATAACGGTTTTCACCTGCTGTAATCAGATGCACAATAATGATATCATCCCTGTTATCAGCAATGGCCTTTTTTATGTCTTCAGGACTGACATAACGGAACGGATAAGGATATACAGACTGCATTTCTGATTTTCGATGCAGAGAATTTTCAATTTCAGGTTTCATCAACCACAATTCCTTATCCCTGAGGAAAAATTTCTGATCGGAATAATAATCAACAATGCTTTCATCATCATAGGATGGATGATTTTTTGTCACCTCAACGTGATTTTGCATAAACTGCAAAACAAGGCCCAGCTTATACACAAATTCCGTCTGATCGGCTCCCTTTACTGCCAGTGGCACTGCACACAAATCGGGCATCTGAGACGGATCACCAGACGGATGGCCCAATGATAAAAACAGGTACTCATAAGCCGTTTGCGTTTTATCCTTATCAAAATATACAGGATTCATATAAATGAAAGAAGCCTCAGGGTTTTTGCGCTTCTCCTTAAATTCTGTAGCTGAAATTGTCTTTGTCTCTGTGATGTTCCAGTATTGGTTTACAAGATTTTCAACAGCCAGATTATAATCGGATATCAACATGTCTTCTTTCACAATGTAGGTGATGGAATTCTCAAAGTCACGAATCTGCGACGGGGATGCAGTTGGAATACTGACCTGAGAAAAGCCGGATACCACAATCATGAGCAGAAAACTAATCAGCGGGGAAGTAAATATCTTTTTTCTCATTGTATAATCGGATATAATAAAATTTCATTTTACGTTGCTTTCGTCTGTTCAGCTCAGAAAACGCTTCATACAATTCGGGTGCATCTTTTATCAGCGCCAGCACACGCTCAGGTGTGAATTCAAAAATCTCACCTGTCCCGGTATTCAACAGCATTTGCTTTGTTTCGGTTGCAACATAACTGGAAGGACCGGAATACACATAATACGGATCATAAAACGGATCTGCACGATTGCTGTATCGTACCTGGACTTTCGCAACAAAGTGGCTGATGTTTCCTATGTATGGCACCATGTGAAAACCACCAGACCATTGCACATAAATCTTATCATTATAACAAAAACCCCAAAGATTTTTCGGGGAAATCACTTGACGCATCCCGTATTTGTTGTAATAGCTGATTCTTATAGCCAGATCCAGAGCTTTTTCCGGTTTAACATCAGAAGGTGATGGCAGATCGGTTGATGAAAACGGCAAAGGTTCATTGTTTTTAAAGTCCTGGTAGCTCAGATAAATACCATTTTTGAAGGTATATGCCGGGGTATACTTTACCAAACCCGAACTGTCAGGGTTTTGTGCAAAACTCATTTGCAAGGCAAACAGACACAAAAAGGTCAACCAATATGCTTTCGGCATCATCATGCTACGAAGATAAGAAAAATGCAAAACATCTCCGGGATAAAAACGGATGACAGCAGATAAAATATAAAAATACAATCTGCAAAAATTCTTATAAACAAAACCATCTACACCTTTGATACAGAAGCAGAAATTTCTACCTTTGAAACCCTGTAAAACAGTATTAATAACTTGACAAGAACACAAGGATGAAAACAATTAAATCTGCACTAATTTCGGTCTATCACAAAGAAGGTCTGGAGCCGGTAATTCACAAATTAAAAGAGTTAAACGTAAAAATTTACTCCACCGGCGGCACAAAATCCTATATTGAAGATTGTGGAGCTGATGTCACGGCTGTCGAAGAAATAACCTCTTATCCTTCCATCCTGGGTGGACGCGTAAAAACATTGCATCCCAAAGTTTTTGGAGGCATACTCAAACGCAGGGATAATGAGAATGATGCACACGATGCCAAAAATCACAATATCCCGGATGTGGATCTTGTTATCGTAGATTTATATCCTTTTGAGGAAACCGTAGCAACAGGAGCGTCTCATGAAGACATCGTCGAAAAAATTGATATTGGCGGCATTTCACTTATCCGGGCTGCAGCAAAAAATTACCAAGATGTGTTGATTGTATCCAATCAGTCGCAGTATGAAAAGCTGGTAAACCTCCTTGAGGATGAGCAGGGAACAACAGACGAGGCTAAACGCATAGAATTTGCCATGGAGGCTTTTGCCACATCTTCACATTATGACACGGCAATTTTCTCGTATTTTGATCAGGATAATCACACCGCCTTCCGCCAAAGCTTTAATCATCCACGCAAACTTCGCTATGGCGAGAATCCTCACCAAAAAGCCAGTTTCTTCGGAGAATTTGATGAGGTTTTTGACAAGTTACATGGCAAAGAGATATCATACAACAACCTACTTGATATTGATGCTGCCGTTTCGCTTATCCATGATTTCTCAGATACAACGCTGGCCATCTTAAAACACAACAATGCCTGTGGCCTGGCAACCAGGAAAAACCTTAAGGAAGCATGGAAAGATGCACTTGCCGGTGATCCGGTATCTGCTTTCGGTGGTATAATCGTTAGCAATACTATCATTGATGCAGAGACAGCAGAAGAAATCAATAAAATATTTTTTGAAGTAATTATTGCTCCGGGTTACACCGATGATGCGCTTACTCATTTAAAGAAAAAGAAAAACCGGATTATTTTAATTCTCAAACAAAACAAACCATCCAAATATCAATTCAGAAATGTGCTTAACGGTGTGCTTTTTCAGGAACGGGATTTAACATGCGAAAAAACAGCCGACCTGACAGACATAACTGAACAAAAAGCTAACGATAAAGAGAAGGCAGATTTATTGTTTGCCAATAAAATTGTAAAACATACCAAGTCAAATGCCATCGTTCTTGTTAAAAACCAGCAGCTTGTTGCCAGTGGTGTAGGTCAGACATCCCGTGTAGATGCGCTAAAGCAGGCCATAGAGAAGGCAAAAACCTTCAATTTTGATCTGGACGGTGCGGTAATGGCTTCCGATGCATTTTTCCCGTTCAAAGATTCGGTGGAAATTGCAAACAATGCCGGAGTTACAGCCGTGATTCAACCAGGAGGTTCTATACGCGACCAGGAATCCATTGATTTTTGCAATGAAAATAATATGGCTATGGTATTTACAGGCATCAGGCATTTCAAACATTAAAAAAAATCATTACTTTTAAGGAGAAATTTAAAAAGATACAATGGGATTATTTTCATTTTTAACACAGGAGATTGCCATAGACCTTGGCACAGCAAATACCATCATCATTTACAACGATAAAATCCTTGTAGATGAGCCATCAATTGTTGCACTGGACGACAAGACCGGGAAACTGGTAGCCATCGGGCACAAGGCACAACAGATGCATGGAAAAACACACGCAAACATACGCACAATACGACCCTTGCGCGATGGCGTTATTGCAGATTTCCATGCCGCTGAAATGATGATTCGCGGAATGATCAAAATGATCAACAAAAAGAAACGCCTGATTACACCAGCGCTTAAAATGGTGGTGTGTATACCTTCAGGCAGTACTGAAGTTGAAATTCGCGCAGTACGTGACTCTTCCGAACATGCCGGGGCTCGAGAAGCTTACCTGATATATGAACCTATGGCTGCTGCCATTGGTATTGGTGTGGACGTTGAGGCCCCGGATGGCACCATGGTTGTTGACATTGGCGGTGGTACAACAGAAATTGCCGTCATTTCACTGGGTGGCATTGTCTGCAACAAATCCATTCGCGTAGCCGGTGATGAGTTTACTGATGATATCATGGAATACATGCGTCATCAGCACAACATAAAAATCGGTGATCGCACTGCTGAAAACATCAAAATCAAAGTGGGTGCTGCCATGACTGAAATTGATGATCCCCCGGAAGATTTTGTCATTCGCGGACCTCATCAGATGACTGCTTTGCCCATCGAAATCCCGGTATCTCACCAGGAAATTGCCCATAGCCTGGACAAATCCATCTCGAAGGTAGAAACTGCAATCATGGCTGTACTGGAAGAGATTCCACCCGAATTATACGCTGACATCTATAACCGTGGAATATATCTCGCCGGTGGTGGTGCATTGCTCCGTGGTCTGGATAAGCGCATCGCTCAGAAAACAAACATTCCGGTTCACGTTGCTGAAGATCCGCTTCATGCTGTTGCAAGAGGGACAGGCATAGCTCTGAAAAATGTTGACAAATTCCAGTTCCTGCTGAGATGATATGAGAAATCTACTCAGGTTGTTGATAAAATATTATGCTGTTTTCTTGTTTCTGTTGCTGGAAGGCCTGTCACTTTTTATGCTTGTACAGCACAACCATTATCAGCATGCAAGCTTTATCAACGCTTCTTCCGGTGTTATTGGCTTTACAAACAAGCAATGGACAGGCATCACAGATTACTTTTCTTTAAGAAAAGAAAATCAGAAATTGCAGGAAGAAAACCTGAGGCTTCATCGTGAGCTCGAAAAAAAATCAGCGCATTCTGCTGATTACGTAACTGGTGTCATCCCTGCCAGGGTCATCAACTCGTCTGTTTACAGGCAAAAAAATTATCTCACACTGGACAAAGGCAGAAAACAAGGCCTTAAAAAACAAATGGCGGTAATCAGCCCTGAGGGAGTGGTAGGCGTCACAGAGTCTGTATCCACACATTTTGCCACCGTTATTCCCATAATAAACACCAATTTCAACCTTAGTGCCAAAATCAAACGAAATGATTATTACGGCTCCGTAAGCTGGAACGGGCAGTCGCATCAAACTGCACAGCTTGACGACATTCCGTCATACGTGGATATTCAGGTTGGCGATACCATTATCACCAGTGGCTTCAGCTCAAGTTTTCCCGGAAACAAACTGGTTGGCATTGTAAAGCGGACAGAAAAAACACCAAACGCTGCCTTCTGGAATATAGACATAACGCTGGCAACCGACTTTAAGCAAATTCAATCCGTGTACGTTTTGGATGCACCACTACGTGAGGAACAAACTAAATTAGAATCGACGCATGATTAAATGGATTCCTAAATACAGCCTGTTGTTCCTGATTTGTTTAATTCTTCAGGTTTTCATTTTTAATGAGATGCAGATAAGCCGCTTTTTTAACCCATCGTTTTACATACTTTTCATTCTCCTGTTACCTTTTGAAACACCGCGATGGGTAATGCTCACATCCGCTTTTGCTCTCGGAATAGGCATTGACGTTTTCATGAATACGCCAGGATTAAACGCTTCTGCCAGCGTGTTTGCAGCTTTTATCCGACCCGGCGTTTTAAACCTGTTCAGTCCAAGGGACGGATATGAACCGGGAACAACACCGCGCATTGCCTATTATGGGTTTGGCTGGTTTCTGAAATATACCATCATCATAACCGTATCGCATCAACTGGTTTTATTTTTCCTGGAGGCGTTTACCTTTAATTTTGCATGGATGACACTGGCCGTTGCCCTTATCAATACCATTTTGACAAGCTTTTTTGTTATATTGAGCCAATACATGATGTTTCGCCGGTAATGAAAACACGATTCGATTCACGCAAATATCTGATTCTGGGCATTATTATTCTTGTCGGAGTGATTCTGATTGGGAAATTATTTTATTTGCAGGTGCTTAGCGATCAGTATAAAGTATCCGCTCTCAACAACAGTCAGCGTCACATCATACAATATCCCCCGAGGGGCATCATTTATGACAGGAACAAAAAAATTATGGCCACAAATCAGGTGGCCTATGACTTAATGGTAATTCCGGGGCAGGTTGAGTCATTTGATACCCTGCAGTTTGCCCATCAACTCAATATCAGTGTAGATGAATTTAAGAAACGCCTGGAAAAAGCAAGCAATTATTCGTCATTCAAAGCCTCTGCATTTTATAAGCTACTATCCTCGCGTGAATACGCTGGTCTGCAGGAATATATTTACCAATATCGCGGATTTTACGTACAACCCAGGCTGTTAAGACAGTATACCAATAAAAATGCACCGCATGTTCTGGGTGACATCGGAGAAGTCAATCAACAAACCATAGAAAAACAACCCTATTATCAGGCCGGGGATTATATTGGAGTGAATGGCCTTGAGGCATATTACGAAAAGGAACTTCGAGGTGAAAAAGGCGTAAAAATATTCTTAGTGGATGCCCATAACCGGATAAAAGAACCTTATAAAAATGGAAAATTCGACAAAGCTCCGGTAGCCGGTAAAAATCTCATTTCCACTCTGGATACCGACCTGCAGAAATATGGTGAGCAACTCATGAAAAACAAACTGGGCGGCCTGGTAGCCATCCAGCCGCATACCGGTGAGATTTTAGCCATGGTGTCCAGCCCCGACTACGATCCCAACCTGCTCGTCGGACGAAAACGGGGGCAATATTTTGACAGTCTGCTCAATGCAGATAACAAACCACTGTTTAACCGCGCCATTAATGCAGCATACCCACCCGGTAGCACCTTTAAGGTTGCCCAGGCCCTGATAGCCCTTGACGAAGAAGTGATAACTGAACACACCGGATTCAGTTGCAATAAAGCACTTGTGGGATGTCACAATCATCCCTCCGCAACGACTGTACGCAAAGCCATACAGTATTCCTGCAATCCGTATTTTTATCAGGTATTCAAACGCCTGATACAGCGAGGCTATGAAGAGTCGATTTTTCGTGACTCTCCACTCGGACTTGATTTATGGAAGAAAAAAATCACAAGCCTGGGATTCGGAGAACGGCTTGATATAGGACTACCCTCGGTCAGCCCGGGACACATTCCGGGATCGGATTATTACAACCGGATTTACGGCGAATATCGCTGGGCTTTCAGTACCATTTATTCCCTTAGCATCGGGCAGGGAGAAATCAGTGCCACACCGCTGCAACTGGCCAATTTTTCCTCAACCATAGCGAACAGAGGATATTACTTCACACCTCACCTGATCAAACACATTGAAGGCAATGGGCTTGAAGAAAAATACAAACAAAAACACATTCTGCCCTTTGACAAAGAGCTGTTTCAACCTCTGGTTGATGGCATGGAAGGTGCTGTTAACGGTGATCACGGAACAGCCCGGCTTGCCAGAATACAGGACATCACAGTCTGTGGCAAAACAGGCACAGCGCAGAATCCGCATGGCGAGGATCACAGCATATTTATGGCCTTTGCCCCAAAAGAAAAACCGCAAATCGCCATTGCCGTATATGTGGAAAATGCCGGTTATGGTGGCACATGGGCTGCACCAATTGCATCCCTGGTAATGGAAAAATACCTGACAGACACCATCAAAGTAAAATGGAAAGAGACACGCATTCTGGATGCAGATCTCATTTCCGAAAAAGAGGAGGATGAAACGCATGAGGAATAAAGACAAAGGCATATTGTTACAGCAAGTTGACTGGATAAGTATTGTCTTTTACCTCCTGTTAATGATTATTGGCTGGTTCAGCATCTTTTCATCCTCATGGAGTGGCGACGGGGACAGCCTATTTGCCCCCGGAAGCAGGCAAATGAAACAACTTGTCTGGATTGCTGCCAGTTTTGCACTTATCTTGATTATTTTTCTCATAGACTCAAAATTTTTCTCCGCTTTCGCCTATGCTTTTTATGCCATATCCATCCTGAGTCTTATGGCTGTATTGGTATTTGGCAAGGAAGTAAACGGAGCCAAATCATGGTTCGAATTCGGATTTGTACGTTTTCAACCGGCAGAGTTTGCTAAAATTTTCACCGGGCTGGCATTGGCACAGTTGATATCATCTTATCAAATCCGGCTGGATAAATTCAAACACCTTATTATTGCCCTGCTCATTATCGCCCTGCCCATGTTGCTGATTATTTTGCAGAACGATACCGGCAGTGCACTGGTATACGCATCCTTAATCCTGGTGCTTTATCGCGAGGGTATGAATCAAATACTTTTGTTTGTTGTTTTTCTGGCTGCAGGGCTTTTTATCCTCTCCCTGCTTCTGCCAATCCCATGGATTTTGGCCGGCATCACCCTTATTGCGGTGCTCATTTATCGTCTGAACGAAAAAAGTAACAAACAAAGCATCCTGGCTATTACCATTCCCGTAATTGTAATCACAGGCTTGTATTTTCTAAACGCAATCTTTCTGAAGTCACTTAACCTCAAGCTGATTTTCAGCATTGGATTGGGAATAAGCTTTTTACTCTTTCTGCCGGCCATTCTGCGACAACGGTTAAGAAACGCCTTTGTGCTGGCTATCATTGTGTTATCCTCTGTGATCTACCTTAATACGGTGAATTTTTTCTACACCGGAATGCTTGAACAACATCAGCGCGATCGTATTGAACATATGCTGGGAATGAAAGAAGACCCTCTAGGCATTGGCTATAATGTCAATCAGTCAAAAATTGCCATAGGTTCCGGCGGTTTTACCGGTAAAGGATTTCTTGAAGGCACACAGACAAAATTTGATTTTGTCCCGGAACAAAGCACCGATTTTATTTTCTGCACTGTAGGTGAAGAACTCGGTTTCCTGGGCAGCAGCCTGGTTGTTGTTCTTTTTACAGCCCTGATTTCCAGGATTATAATTCTGGCCGAACGACAACGCTCCAAGTTTTCGCGGGTATACGGGTATGCTGTAGCCAGCGTGTTTTTTATTCATGTTCTAATTAATATTGGAATGACAATAGGGCTGATGCCTGTTATCGGGATTCCACTGCCGTTTATTTCCTACGGCGGATCATCGTTTATGGCCTTCACCATTTTCCTCTTCATTTTCCTCCGGCTTGATGCTAACCGGCTTGAGGTCTTCAGGTAATTCTAAATAAAGCAAGCCAATTTAGACGGATACATTTAAACAATGCTTGCTTCCGGACTGTTATTTTACATTAACCAACACTCAAGCAAAATGACAGATATTGATATTGCCAGAAAGGCGAAAATTAAACCCATTAACGAGATAACAAAGCAATTAGGTGTTAATGAAGACCAAATTGAACCCTATGGACATTACAAGGCAAAATTGCCTTTGTCTCTCATTGATGAAAACAAGGTAGAAAAAAATAAACTCATTCTGGTAACTGCAATGACCCCCACCCCTGCCGGTGAAGGTAAAACCACTACCTCAATCGGATTAACGCAGGCCATGAATAAAATCGGACATAAAACAACGGTAGTCCTTCGCGAACCCTCCCTTGGGCCGGTATTTGGCATAAAAGGCGGTGCTGCAGGCGGTGGGCATTCACAAGTAATTCCCATGGAAGATATCAACCTGCATTTTACCGGAGACCTTGCCGCTATTGAAAAAGCTCATAACCTCCTGTCTGCCATGGTGGATAATGAGCTGCATTTTCGCGAGCACAAACTCGATATTGACCCCAGAACCGTGGTTTGGAAACGGGTTATGGATATGAACGAGCGGGTGCTCAGAAACCTTGTGGTAGGACTTGGCGGCAAAACCCAGGGGGTGCCCCGTGAAACCGGATTTGATATTACAGCAGCTTCTGAAGTTATGGCGATTCTTTGTCTCGCAAAAAACATGAAGGATCTTAAGGAACGTTTGGGTAACATTTTTATCGGCTTTACATTTGAAAAAAAGCCCATCTACGCAAAAGACCTGAACGCCCAGGGTGCCATGGCTGCTCTGCTCAAAGATGCCATTAAACCAAACCTTGTACAGACACTCGAAGGCAATCCTGCCATCGTACATGGCGGTCCCTTTGCAAACATCGCGCAGGGAACCAATTCCATTCTGGCAACAAAAATGGGGCTTTCTTTATCCGATTATGTGGTAACCGAGGCCGGTTTTGCATCTGATCTGGGTGCAGAAAAATTCTTCGATATTAAATCCCAATATGGGAATCTGAATCCAAACGCAACCGTTTTGGTGGCTACCATAAGGGCATTGAAATACCATGGTGGAGTCGATGTAAAAAACCTCAACGAAACCAATACTGATGCCGTTCGTGAAGGCCTTCAGAATCTTGACAAACACATCGAAAACCTTAAGCTTTTCAAGTTGAATCCTATCGTGGCCATCAACAAATTCACCAGCGACACAGACGAGGAGATACAAATTGTACAGGATTATTGTGAAGCCCTGGGTATTGATTCTGCTGTTAATGATGCATGGGCCGAAGGAGGCGCCGGTGCTACCGAACTGGCTGAAAAAGTAGTGGCCGAAGCCGACAGATGCTCTGTTTGCTTTGAACCATT